>JANMJN010000803.1:0-7266 GCA_031371355.1 Saprospiraceae bacterium | reverse complement strand
GCCTTGATGCCCGAGCATCAACAACGCATGTGGCATCCGACCGCTTTCCGCCATGCCGCGCAACAATTTTTTGGACGATTCCTGTCCTATGACGTTTGAAAATTTCATGCTGCAAAAATAGACAGAAGGTTCGGTAAAACTAAAAATGACGAGGAGATTACGTCTCGCTCGTCATTTTTAGTAAAACTATTGGAAAATTATTGTTCAAAAAGCTCTGTAATAGAGATTTTAAAATCATTCAAAACAGGTGCCGCAGAGCAAATATCATCATCATCTTCACAAACTGTAATGTTTTTAGTCGATGTATAAACATGCACAACCCGCAACTTCGGATAAATAATCCATAAGACTTTGACCCCAATATTGAAATATTCATAGACTTTCTTTTGAACAATGAGAACATCATCATTTTTGGATATGATTTCAACCATAAATTCTGGAATCACAGGTTGGTCATTGCGTCCATCAAGTATTTGTTTTTTTGTAACATACGCCCAATCAGGTCTGCGCCAATGCGTTTCGCTTGTCCACGTTTCAAGTTCATTGACGACTGTACCGCCGACTTTATGTTTTATTTGATAGAATAAATCTGTCAAATGTTCGAGAATAAAGAGTTCTTTTCGGTTCATAGCGGTTGTTTTCTCAATATAACCATTACAATATTCATATTTAACCCCTACTGCAGCACTATTGCCAGGGTCAATATATTTTTTGTAAAAAGTTGTGAATGTCATACGACGTTGTTCAACAGCTTTTGGTTGTGCATACTTTGGCTCAAAAATGCCTAATGTTGCGGTCATGTTATTAAATTTTAGAAAACAAAAATAAGCATAAATGTAAGAAAAATCAAACTTTTACGCATTTATCCAATCCAAAACAACGGCATCAATCGGGCTCACCGACGACGGCAGCACCCGCTCAAGCACCCCCTCAGTATTGAGCAGATATTTATAAAAATTCCACTTCACAGTGCTGTCTCTCACGCCATTTTCAGATTCGTGGGTTAAAAAATGATAAATGGGATGCGTGTCTTGTAAAATACCTACTTTCACAGTCAAAGGAAAAGTGACACCATACCGCACCGAACAAAATTCCTGAATGTTTGCCTCATCATCGGGTTCTTGACCACCAAAATCGTTGCAAGGCATACCGACGATTGCCAATTTGTCTGAAAAGGTTTCATGCAGCTCTTGCAGTTGCTGATACTGAGGGGTAAAGCCACATGCGCTGGCGACATTGACAATGAGGATTTTTTTACCTTTAAAGTCTGAAAAATCAAGGGTTTCGCCTTCGATATTTTGAATTTTAAAATCGTGTATGGACTTCATAAAAATGATAAATGATAAGTGATGAATGATGAATTGGCAAAACGTTGTTGTATATTTTAACAAAACAAAACAATATCTTATTTTTGGATTTGTTTATGATAAAGCTGCAAGAAATGAACAGATTTTGATACTTGCGTCAAAATAAGGATAGTTTTTAAGAGAGACCACAGATTAGACTTATACGACTGATTTTCTCTGATTTTTTTTGCAGATTTAAAGAAAAATACTGAAATCAGCCGTATCAGTTTTATCTGTGGTCTCAAACAATTACATTTTCAAAAATCAAAACATAACAAATGGCAAGTCGTAGAGATTTTCTTCAAAAAATGACATTAGGCGCGGGTGTTTTGCTGTCGCAACCACGCATAGACCGCTTTTTTAGCCCAAAAGAAAAATTGGGTGTGGCATTGGTCGGTTTGGGCAATTATTCGTTGCGCCAATTAGCTCCCGCTTTGTTAGAAACCCAACATTGTCGGCTCACGGGCATCGTTACAGGTTCGCCAGAGAAAGTACCTGAATGGTGCGAAAAATTTAATATTCCTAAGCAAAATGTCTATAATTATCAAAATTTCGACGATATTCGGAATAATCCAGACATTGATATTGTGTATGTCGTCTTGCCTAATTCGATGCACGCCGAGTTTACAATCCGTGCCGCCAAAGCAGGAAAACACGTGATTTGTGAAAAACCCATGGCAATGAATGTCGCTGAATGTGAGCAGATGATAAAGGCTTGCAAAGCAGCCAATGTGATGCTATCGGTCGGTTATCGTTTGTATTTTGAGCCACATCAACTTGAAATGCGGCGTTTAGGCACTGAAAAAGTGCATGGTAATATCCGAATGATGGAAAGTGGTTTGGGCTACAATATGGCTGACCCAACCTCATGGCGATTGAATAAAAAAATGGGCGGCGGCGGTGCGATTATGGATTTAGGCGTTTACTGCGTTCAAGGCATCCGTAGAACACTCGGTGAATTGCCAACCGAAGTAACAACACAAGGTTTCAAGGTCAATAAAGCGATTTTCAAAGATATCTATGAAACCATGATGTTCCAAATGACTTTTCCAAGCGGTGCGGTTTCGAACTCAACGACCACTTACACGTCTTTTATTGATAAATTGTATGCCACAACAGGTTCGGAACGATTTGGTTTGCAACCGTCTTTTTCAGGACTCGGGGCGTCTGGCATGAACGTAGGCATTAAAATCAGTTTTAATGCACCCAAGTATCAACAAGTCAAACAAATGGACGCTTTTGCTTTGAATATTTTAGAAAAAACGCCTGTGCTTGCTACTGGCGAGGAGGGTTTGGTGGATATGAAAATTATTGAGGCAATTAAACAAGCGGCGGACACGCGGAAGTCTGTGAAGATGGAGTGGTAACTTGCCGCAATATTGTTGAATGGATTGGATAACCCGTTTTGCTTTTTGTTTTACTACGGAAAAGCGGCTTGTAATTCTGCTATTGAGATAGCAAAAACATTTTGTTATTGCTCATAAACATCCATATCAGTACCATACTGAGGGGGTTAAAAATCAATTAATTTGTCAAATACATAACCAGTTTGATGGTTATAGATTTATTGATAAAAAGTAAAAGCCTTTTTGCAAGAGTAAATAGCTCATTTCAATTATAGGAAGTCAATTTTAAACTGTAAAAAACTTTTGCAATTGTAAATAGCCTCTTGCTTATCGCAAAAATTTCAACTTAAAACTTCTTAACAAATGATTCGTTTGACAGTGGAGTCGAGAAATACTGAGGGGTAAAAAATGTCACAATAAGTGATTTAAAACCCCTCAAAACTTCTTTAAACAGACATAAAAGTGTAAATTTGCGGCATGAAAGAAGAAACAGAAGTATTAGAAATAGTTGCACCAAGAAAAGAGTATGATCATAACAGTATCACGGCTCTTGAAGGTCTTGAAGCGGTGCGTTTGCGCCCAGGTATGTACATCGGTTCGACCGATACGAAGGGTTTGCATCACCTTGTTTGGGAGGTGATTGACAACTCTATTGACGAGCATTTGGCGGGTTATTGCCAAAATATTGAAATCATTATTCATAAGGACAATTCGATTTCGGTACAAGACGATGGTCGTGGTATTCCGACGGGGATGCACGAAAAACTGCAAAAATCAGCTCTTGAAGTCGTTTTGACGGTACTCCACGCGGGTGGTAAATTCGATAAAGACACCTACAAAGTATCGGGCGGTTTGCACGGTGTGGGTGTCAGTTGTGTCAACGCCTTGTCTATTCATTTGCGGGCAGAGGTTCACCGTGAAGGGAAAATTTTCGTTCAAGAGTTTTCTGAAGGTAAATCATTAGGCGATATCAAAGTCATAGGCGTATCGGACAAAACGGGTACTAAAATCACTTTTAAGCCAGACCCGACGATTTTTGAGGAATTGGTTTACAAACACGAAACCCTCGCGCATCGTTTCCGTGAGTTGGCGTATTTGAACAGTGGCTTGCGCCTTCGGTTGATTGACGAACGTCAAGATGCTAAAGATGAAGCCTATCCTGTTGAAGATTTTTACTCTGAAGAAGGTTTGAGAGGTTTTGTCAAATTCCTTGATGAAGCACGCGACCAAATCATCAGCGAGCCGCTTTTTGTTAAAGGCAAAAAAGACGATGTAGAAGTAGAAATTTCGTTTACCTACAACACCGGTTATGCCGAAAACGTGTTCAGTTTCGTCAATAATATCACGACTCGTGAAGGCGGTACCCACGTCAACGGTTTCCGTCGTGCTTTGGCTCGGGAGTTCAAAAACTACGGTGAGGACAATGGTCTGTTTAAAAAAATAAAAGAAGCCGTGTCGGGCGATGACTTCCGTGAAGGTATGACCGCCGTTGTGTCGGTCAAAGTACCTGAACCACAGTTCAAAGGTCAGACCAAAGGTGAACTCGGCAACTCGGAAGTGACGGCAATCGTCAGTCAAATTTTGGGCGAATACCTCAAGCATTGGTTGGAGGAAAATACACCTGAAGCGAAAAAGATTGTTGATAAAGTCATCCTTTCGGCAACAGCACGTCATGCAGCTCAACGCGCTCGTGAATTGGTACAGCGCAAAGGCTCATTGACAGGCGGCGGTTTGCCAGGTAAATTGGCGGATTGTGCGTCTAAAAACCCAGTGGATTCAGAGATTTTCCTTGTCGAAGGTGACTCGGCGGGTGGTACAGCAAAACAAGGACGTGACCGTAATATTCAAGCGATTTTGCCACTTCGTGGTAAAATATTGAATGTCGAGAAAGCACTTGAGCATAAAATTTATGAAAACGAGGAGATAAAGAATATGTTTACGGCTCTCGGTGTTCGTATTGCTGAAAATAGTGAAGGAGAGCGTTATCTCAATATCGAAAAATTGCGTTACCACAAAGTCGTCATCATGTGCGACGCCGACGTTGACGGTAGCCATATTACGACCTTAATTTTGACGTTCTTTTTCCGTTATATGCGTCCGCTTATTGAAAATGGGCATATTTATGTCGCAGCACCGCCGCTTTATAAAGTACAGAAAGGTAAGCAATTCCGCTATTGCTGGACTGAAGAAGACCGCAAAGAAGCGGTTGGGCTTTATTCGAAAGGGGAGCATGATGATTCCGTAAAAATCCAACGCTACAAAGGTCTGGGTGAAATGAATGCCGATCAATTATGGGAAACGACGATGGACCCAGATTCCCGCATTTTGAAGCAAGTAACCATAGAAGATGTTATAGAATCAGACCATATTTTCTCAATGCTGATGGGCGATGAAGTGCCACCAAGACGTGCCTTTATCGAAGCGAATGCTAAATATGCGAATGTAGATATTTGATTTTGACATATTTAGATGTTAAAAACAAAGACGATAAGAATCTCTCGCGGAATCTTATCGTCTTTTAATTTGGTTAAAAGAACAATTTAATTTTATATGCAAGAGAAAATTCTAATCACAGATGATGTCCATCCTTCGTTATTATTAGGACTCGAAGCCACTGGATTCACGTGCGTCTATGAGCCGAACATAACCGATGAAGCAGTTCGGCAAATCATAAGCGAATACGTGGGTCTAATCATCAATTCTAAGATAAAAGTGGATAAACCGATGCTGGATGCGGCTTCTCGATTGCGTTTCGTGGGTCGAGTAGGGTCGGGAATGGAAATCGTTGACCGAGCGTATGCTGCCGAAAGAGGGGTCGCCGTTTTGAGTTCGCCCGAAGGCAATCGGAATGCAGTTGCGGAACACACTTTGGGTATGTTGTTGTCGTGGGCAAACAACTTGAATCGAGCGAATTCGGAAGTGAAAAAAATGGATTGGCATCGTGAAAAAAATCGTGGTTTTGAACTCAGAGGTCGGACGATTGGTATTATTGGCTTTGGGCATACAGGCAGCAGTTTTGCGGTCAAATTATTAGGTATGGGTATGCGTATCTTGGTGTATGATAAATATTTACCTTCTGGTTTTTTAGAAAAAATGCCTTTTCCTGTCTCCAATCTTCGTTATCCTCGTGCCCATACTGAGGGGGGTAAAACGAATGAGCGGAGTAAGACACAAGCTGCCTTGAATTATTCTTCTGAATTGGGACGTGATTATGATGGCTTGAATTACGAGTTTTCGACAATAGAAGCGGTTTCGTTGCAAACGCTACAAGAAGAAGCGGATATTATCAGTTTTCACTTACCGTTGACAGCCGAGACAAAACATTTTGCGGATGCTCGGTTTATCGGAAATTGTCGAAAAAATATTGTTTTGGTCAACACTTCAAGGGGAAATGTGGTGAAAACAGTAGATTTAGTGCCTGCTTTGAAGACAGGAAAAGTGTTGGGCGCATGCCTTGATGTTTTTGAAAACGAAAAAACAAGCACTTATACTGAGGGGGAGAAAACGGTGTATAAAAAACTGTTTGCCTTTGAAAATGTCGTTTTTTCACCTCATATCGCAGGCTGGACAGTGGAATCAAAAGAGCGTTTGGCAAAGATATTATTGAAAAAGATATTAAGGTATGAGATTCCTTTTTGAGACCACAGTCAAATCTGTGGTCTCAAAATCAGCTACTCATTTTTCTAAAATCCCAATGAAACGTTATTGTTAAAAATTATTAAAGGACTTTTATTTATTTTGCAAAATATAACTTTGACGATGAGGCAAAAGAGTTAAAGTTGTGTTGATAGGCGAAATTTCTCAAATTGAATTCTTTTGTTCTGTGATTTAAATATGTGTTTTGTTAATATTGCAACTTATTTTTCTAAAATCAAATCAATCACGCAACATTGCGTAGTATTATTAGCTTTTTTTCAATACCTAAATCGGTAACGAATGATGAAAAAACACTTACTCACAACCATTATTCTCGTTTTTTTGAGTCTGACGGCTTATACCCAAGTAACGTTGTCAGGTAAAGTAACGGACGAAAAAGGGGAACCGATGGTCGGCGCCATTGTCGCTGTTTTTAAAAATGGGGTCTCAAAAATGGGGGCACAAGCAGATTTTGACGGTGTGTATCGCATCAATAACCTCGACCCAGGCAAGTACGATGTCGAATGTTCGATGCTCGGTTCTGTCACACAACGTACCACAGGGGTTCAACTCACAACGGGTCTTATTACACTCAACTTTAAAATGGTTGAAAATGGGAAAATACTCGAAACCTTTGTTGTCACGGAGTACAAAGTCCCTATCGTTAAAGTTGATCAAACAACTCAAGGACAACAGTTTACATCTGATCAAATTGCTAAAATGCCTTTGAAAGACGTGAATGCCATCGTTGCAACAACGGCAGGTGTGTCAAGTCAACAAGGCGAAACACCGACGATCAAGGGCTCGCGGTCGAGCGGTACGGACTATTATATTGATGGTATCCGCGTGCGTGGTTCGAGTACTGTGCCAGTCAATGAAATTGAGCAACTACAAGTTGTTACGGGCGGTATGGAAGCCAAATATGGTGACGTTGTAGG
>JANMJN010000785.1:0-1611 GCA_031371355.1 Saprospiraceae bacterium | reverse complement strand
CCCAATGCCTTAGCTCAAGACGAAACGTTTTGGGCAACCATTCGCAAAGGCTTCCGCTTAAAACCCGATTACATCAATCTGGAAAATGGCTATTATTTGATGCAATCCCAAGAGGTTTTGGAAGGTTTCATCAAAAACGTGAGAGAAATCAATTATCAAGCCTCGTATTATATGCGTACCCGTCAGTTTGATGAAAAAGCGGCGGTCAGTCATCAATTAGCCGATATGTTGGGTTGTAGCGATAAAGAATTGATCATCACGCGCAACACAACCGAGTCGCTCGATATGATCATTGCTGGAAAAGATTGGAAAGCAGGCGATGAAGCAGTCATGGCGGCACAAGACTATGGCGCCATGCTCGATATGTTTAAGTTGCAAGCCAAACGGTATGGCATGGTAAATAAAGTCCTTTCATTGCCCATTGACCCAAAATCAGACGATGAGATTGTCTCAATGTATGAAAATGCGATAACGGATAAAACCAAATTGTTGCTGGTCAGTCACATGGTCAATATTACTGGACAGATATTACCTATTAAGAAGATTTGCGACATGGCGCACCGAAAAGGCGTAGAGGTTTTAGTGGACGGGGCACATGCTTTTGCTCAAATAGATTTCAAAATCAATGATTTAGGTTGTGATTATTATGGCAGCAGTTTACACAAATGGTTGAGTTGTCCGTTAGGTGCAGGACTTTTATATGTGAAAAAGGATAAGATAGAAAAGTTGTGGCAACTCTTTGGTGACATGGGTTACAAAGATGATGATATTCGCAAACTCAATCATACAGGCACACATCCTGTTCACACAGATTTAAGCATCAAAAACGCCATCGCTTTTCACAATAAAATAGGCATTGCGCGTAAGGAGGCTCGTTTGCGTTATCTTCAAAACTATTGGACAGATAAAGTTCGAAACATGCCTCACATTGTTTTGAATACCCCAACGGATAAAACACGCTCTTGTGCCATTGCGAATGTGGGCATTGATACAATCAAACCTGCTGATTTAGCTAAAACGCTGTTGGATAAATATAAAATTTGGACAGTGGCGATTGACTATGCCAATGTACACGGTGTACGAGTAACGCCACATGTATATACGTCTGTAAAAGAGTTGGATGTTTTTGTTGCAGCTTTGAAAGAGATGGCAAAAATCTAAAAAACATGATTGCAAAAACACCTAAACCGCCCTATTACGCGGTCATATTCACCAACCTCCGTACTGAGGGGGATAATGGCTACGCAGAAACAGCCGATAGAATGGTAGAACTCGCTGAAACAATGCCTGGTTTTCTCGGCGTTGAATCTGCACGAAACGAAGTGGGCATCACTGTTTCCTATTGGGTTGATTTAGAGGCGATTAGAAATTGGAAATATCAGATGGAACACGTTGTTGCACGCGACAAAGGCAGAGAGTTTTGGTATCAGTCTTTCAAAACCCGTATTTGTTTGGTGGAAAGAGATTACGGTTTCGAAAAATGGTGAATTGACCACAGATTTTACTGATTCGACTGATTTGAGCTGATTTTCTTTAGTTCCTTACAGGATAGGGTGTTCAAAAACAAGGGAAAAAAGTGCTGCCATTTTTAATATTTTTTTGATTTTAAAA
>JANMJN010000726.1:0-4126 GCA_031371355.1 Saprospiraceae bacterium | reverse complement strand
ACCATCTTTTGCGCGGTTGTTCAAGGCATCTTGTAATGCGACTTGCAATTGTTCGTCGGTAGCACCTTCGCTCATCAAATCTTTCAAATTCATAACACCTGAATCGTACAAGCAGGTTTTCAAAACGCCTTGAGGGGTTATGCGAATCCGGTTGCACGTACCGCAAAAGGTGCGGCTGTAGGCAGCGATGATGCCGACGGTACCTTGATGTCCAGGTATGCCGTAGTTGTAGGAAGTGGAATGAGGTTCGTCTTCAATTTTATAGGTTTCTGGATAAAACTCCTTGATTTTATCCAAAATGCGTTCCCAATGCCAATGCAATTTATCGTAATGTGCTTCGCCACCATTGAACGGCATTTCCTCGATAAAACGAACTGAAACAGGATATTGACGAGTCAATTCAACCATCGGAATCAAATCCACATCGTTTTTACCTTCCATCACGACCGAGTTGATTTTAACATTAATATCGTGTTTCAACAGCAATTCAAATGTCTTCCAAACTTTGGCAAATTCATCGCGTCGGGTGACTTCATAAAAACGCTTCGGGTCGAGTGTATCAAGGCTCAAATTGACAGATTTGATGCCCAATGCTTTCAATTCGGGTACAAAAGGGGCGGTTAACGTGCCATTTGTGGTCAAATTGATGGTTTTGATGCCTTCTGTTTCTGCCAGACCCCTCAGTAAAAGCATCAAATCTTTCCGAACAAATGGCTCGCCGCCTGTGATACGGACTTTTTCGATGCCCACTTTTGCCAATGCCTGCATCATACGCAGCATTTCCTCATAACTCATCAAGACTTGGCGCGGCACGAAGTTAATGCCTTCTTCTGGCATACAGTAAAAACACCGCAGGTTGCAACGGTCTGTTACTGCGAGGCGGACGTAATTAATGATTCTACCGTGGTTGTCGAATAGCATTGATTTTGAATTATTTATGTCGTTGAGAAATAAATTCTCTCAACTAAGCACTACGAAAGTAATAGAAAAAGCCATCTTGATGTTTACCAAACCGGCTTTTCATTATTAATTTGACTAAAATCAAACACTTTTCCACCCCTCTGAGCCAAACCGCAAAGATTCTGGATAAGGAAAAACGTCAATAATATCACCCTTTTTGAGCCGTTCTTTCACTTCATTCCAATAGCGTGCTGTAAAAAGTTCGGGATGTTTTTGGAGAAAATAAGTCCGCTGTTCGATGTTTGTGAACAAAAAAGGTGGGAATTCTTCGGGAAAAATATCTTTTTCACCCACATAATACCATGCTTCGCTTGACATTTCGTCATCATGATTCCGTGATTGCGGGATGTCTCGAAAATGGCAATCTGTTATCCATTCTATTTCATCATAATCGTAAAAAACGACTCTTTTTAGGCGTGTGACACCAAAGTTTTTCATCAATAAATCGCCTGGGAAAATATTAGCTGCTGCCAATTGTTTCAAGGCTTTGCCGTAGTCATTGAGCACATCGCGCATATCTTCGGGTGATGCGTTTTCGAGATACAGATTGAGCGGCATCATTTTTTTCTCAACATATAGGTGCTTGATTTCAATTTTATCATCTTTTAATTTAACCTTAGATTTGGCGATTTTTTTCAGTTCTGCAAGCAATTCAGGTGTAAAACGATCTTTTTCGACCACAAAATTCTCAAAAAGATGAGTGTCCGCCAATCGCCCGACGCGGTCATGTTGCGTAACAAGCGCATATTTTTGTTTGACAATTTTTTCAGATGTATTTTTGGGCGGCGCAAAATTGTCCTTGATGACCTTAAAAACCATATTGAATGAAGGCATGGTAAAACAAGACATCACCATACCTTTAATACCGGGAGCAAAATCAAATTTTTCTTCTGGTTTTTGCTCTAATTGTTGTAAAAAGTTGCGGTACATCTCTGTTTTACCATGTTTTTCAAAGCCCAATGTCGTGTATAATTCGCTCAATGGTTTATGTGGCACAATGGATTTCAGAAACTCAACCATTTCACTCGGAATATCTACTTCTACCAAAAAATGAGAGCGATAATACGTGAAAATGGAGGCAACATGATTGTATTCAAACAACAAAGCATCGGCATAAACACCATGTTCTTCATGTAAAAAAGGAATGATGAACGGATGGATTTTGCCACCAAGGAAAGCCCGCCCAACAAGATATGCGCCAGTGTTGCGATAAAAAACAGAGCGCAAAACCTCCATCCGCGTATCAGCATCCGGTTTGTATTTTGAAAACAAATTTTGACGAATGGCATTGGACACCAAATCAATATCTCGTTCAAAATCTTCATAAGGTGCGTCAAATCTGAAATCTTTTAACAGTTGCGTGACAAATGCTTTAGTTGTCGGAAAACCTCGATAAGTATGATAAATGGGTCGTGCAGACCGAAACGCCATTTTATCATGCGGTGGCATGACAAACATCAGTTCGCGGTCAACACTTAAGCCTTTGTGAATATGACGATAAACGGAGTTGAAAAAAGTCTCTGCAATGTCTTTATAATAGAGATTCAGCACCAACTCCTCATACATTGCCTTTGATGCGCGCCATGTGTCGCGGTCTTTAAAGCGGTCTGCAAGCATTTCCGACAAGCGATTACGCGTATCACTGACGGCTTGACGGTATAACGTCAAACGTTCCGTTTGGTCGGCTTGCAAACCATGCCAATCTCGGCTTTCAAATCGAATTTTGGCTAATTTATTGATGCCTCTGAAACGATTATGATAGCGGTTGTACTCATCTAAAATGAGATTTGCAACGTGAAAAGGCAGCAGTTTATCGTGCATTGTGGGTCCTGGATGTTTGATAATATCAGAATTGGTTATTAAAATGAGTGCAAATATCGTAAAAATGCGCTAATTCTCTATACTAAAACCCATTAAGCCTTTTTGCCCTAACTGCTTTGTATCAAAACCCTGCTTTGATATAACTGTATTTTTGCTCTTGTTTCAATATTACTTCGAACACTCCGGACGGCACGTAAATGGCTTCGGGTAGAATTTCCGATTTCTCGATTTTGCGCTCGCGCATCGTGTTTTCACAAGCGGCAAAAACAACACCTTTGGCTTTTAATTCTGTAATAGCTTGCGCCTGTTTGGTTTTTGCAGACATCAGCATTTCGATGCCATTGTTGTGGCAAACGACTTCGATTTTGGTATTGGGTCCAGCCGTCAGCGCGTTATTAATTTGTTTGATCATCGCTTTATGCACCAACGTATCGTTGCTCGTCAAGTGAAAAACGGCTTTATGTGCTTTTGTACTGACCACTTTTTGTCCAAATACTGAGGGGGTCGAAACGACGAGTCCGAGAACGAATAGGAGAATGAATTTTTTCATAATGTTTTTTTATAAAGATGAATGACTCAAAGATAAATTTTATTTCACCGATGGCAACCCTGCTGCTGTCCAGCCATTGAAACCACCCAGCAAGTTATAAACTGTTTTGAAACCTGACTCTTGCAGAATCTTTGAAGCCTTTGCGCTGCGTCCGCCAACAGCACAATAGACATAAACTGCCTTGTTTTTGTCCAATTTATCCACTTTTTCTTTGAAATCAGTATCAAAAAAGTTGATTGTCGTGGCATTTTGTAAATGACCATTGGCATATTCTTGGGGTGTTCTGACATCGAGAATAATTGTAGTTTTATCTGCCGCCAATTTCTTTTGAAAATCTATTGTACTTAAATCCGTCACAGTAGCCGTTGTCGCTTTCGCTGTATTTTGCGGCGCATTCTTCGCAGCGTTTTGACATGAAACCGTTGTTGTCAAGAAAGTAATACCAAGGATAAAGCTAAAAAGCAGTTTTTTCATTGATTGTCTTTATTTATTGATTTTAAAATGATGAGTCTTACAAGCAATACGTATGGAAAACCGTGCATGAATAGGTCGAACCAGTCCATCTGCTGCATACCCATTGCACCACCAGCGACCCATTTGAGTTTGCCCCATACATGTGGTTCGGGAACAAAAGGCGCAAGTCCAATTGTTGCACATAAAATTAAGACGGTTGACCAACCGTTTAGGATACTTTTCATAGAATATTATTATCAATAAATGCCAAGTAGGACGTTTTTGCTTGATTGCAAAGATAATATTCCTTGTTGAAGACCCCTCAGTAATTTAAGTACTTTA
>JANMJN010000656.1:0-3546 GCA_031371355.1 Saprospiraceae bacterium | reverse complement strand
GTTTAAATATTGATAATCAAGTGTTTATGCGTAAATAGTTTGCCGTTTTTTGTCATTCTGAAATAAGTGAAAAGATGACAAAAGGCTATCTTTATATCTTTAGGCCTTTACAACTAACCATCGTAAGCTTTCTGTAAATCGGCGATAATAATTTTCTTCATTTGCATCATCGCTTGCATGACCCGTTGCGATTTTACAGGGTCGGGATCGCCCAATAATTTCATTAAAATAGGTGGCACAACTTGCCAGGATATGCCATATTTGTCTTTCAACCAGGCGCATTGACTCTCTTGACCTCCCCCCTCAGTCATTTTGTTCCAAAAATAGTCAACATCGGCTTGTGTTTCGGCATTGATAACAAACGACACCGCTTCATTGAAAGCAAAAGCATGAGGCATAGCGCTGCCCATAATCGTATGGGTTTGCCCATTAAGGCTGAATTGAGCATATTTGACCGCCCCTTCGGGAGCTGGTTCTTCCGCCGTATATCGTGAAATGCTGTCTATTTTCGAATTATTGAAAAGGGAAGTATAGAAATTGACCGCTTCTTCTGCTTGAGCAAGTTGTTCGCCGGCAAACATAAAACAGGGAACGATTTTTTGACCATAATCCTCAACTTTGCCCAGCATTACTTGCCACGACAATCCAAAACGGTCTTGTCCCCAACCATATCTGCCACTCCATGGATAGGTATCGAGCGGCATCAACACTTGCCCCCCCTCAGTTATTTTATGCCAAGTGGCATCCACTTCTGCTGCCGTTTCACAGACGATAAAAAAAGAAACAGCAGGATTGAAAGTAAACATCGGACCGCCGTTGAGGGCTGCAAACGTTTGTCCTTCAAGTTGAAAACCAGCGGTTATAACTTTCCCATCGGGCAGGCGATTAAGGCTTAGGATTTTTGAATTGTCAAAAACAGAGGTGTAGAAATTTATGGCTTCTTCGGCATTGTCATTGAACCATAAAAAAGGTGTGATTTTTTGATTGTTCATTGTTTATATTTTTTCAACATAATTTTTAAAATTGTTTAAAATAGCTTGCCAACCGCCTTGTTGTAACTCAACGGAATTCTCTGTTTCTGCTTCAAATGTCTCTGAAACGGCAGTTTCATTGCCGTTTTCCGTAAAAGTAATGCTTACGGTTCTATTATCGCCCAACGTAAAAGCTATAGACTTATTTGTGGTTATTTCATCATAAATGCCCCAATAATCAAAGCTAAAACTACCATCTTTGGCTGCCATCGTGTAAACAAATTTGCCGCCGATACGGAGGTCGTTTTCAGCTTTTGGCGTATGCCAATCGGGGGAGGCATTGTTCCATGCCATAATGTCTTCTGGATTTGTCCATGCGTGCCACACCTTTTCTATGGGGGCGTTGATGGTGGCTTCTACGGTGATTTTTACTTTTTCCATTCTTATTTTGATTAAATTGTTTAAAATACTGAGGGGGCTACTTCATTTTTCGACTAAAGATAACCACGTTTTGATAACCTGACGTAAGGCATTTTCTTTAGATTTTACATCTTCTAAGTCTTTGAAATAGACAACACGACGCCCATCTTTGTAATCGCCTTCAAGGAACCCTGTTGTATCGTTAACTTTTGCACCGCTTGGAAAAACGAGTAAAATTCTGCCTTTATGAAAATTGGTGACGATGATATACCTTTTATACTCCTTCGGATTAAAAGGTTTCATGTCGCCTGTGTAGAAAAAGGTCGGCGCATTCCACTTTATTTCTTCACCAATCTCTTTATCCGTGCTGAGAATGATTTGCCTAAGAGTCTCAATAATATTCCCAAAATTAGGCTCGAGGTTTTGAATATACGCTGTTACGAGGGCTGTATTGTCTATGTTTTTTGATTTTGCCATGTTTGTTAGATATATTAATCATCATTTATTTTGGCTAAACACTGAATATCGCGTCCATTAGGATAAATTTCAAGGCAATATCCTCCATTATCAAGGCGCGGGTCTTTCAGCAGTTCTCGAAATGTCCTTCCGACGATCGAGATGTCCTTATAATAATCTGTTAAAGTTTCGCTGATGTATGTGCCTTTTTTGATAATAAAACAGGGGCAACCGAATTTCTCGGCTTCGCCTTCAAAGGCTTCGGCAACCGCTGCTCTGTAAACAATACCCCCCTCAGTATTGCTATCAGAAATGCCATAAAATTGCCGCCCTTCTGTCGTCGGCATCATGGCGTGAATTTTTTCATGAGCATCATGAATACCTAAAGGGATTGTCTCTGCCAATACGTAAAACGTCTTTATGTCTTTATCTAAAGATATTATTTCCATTGCTTAATATTGCTGTTAAATGATGAAGCAAAGATAAAATGTTTTAAACAAATAAAAAATGTTAAAAACGACAAACAAAGGGGTTGATTACGACAAACTTTTTGTTTAGTTTTGTGCCTATGAAAAATATATCCATCCTCGTTCCAGAATCGGCAGTTTTGGCTGCCATCATTGACCCGCGTTATATGTTTACAGCGGTGAATCAATTCTTAGCTATGGCGGGTAAATCGCCATTGTTCAACGTGCAACTGGTCGGATTGACAAAAGAAATCAAACTCAATGAAGGCTTGTTTTCAATTCATGCAGACAGGTTGGTACAAGAAGTACCACAAACAGACCTTATTTTTATACCCGCTTTGAGTGGCGATATGAAAGCGGCTTTGGCAATGAATAAGGACTTTATTCCTTGGATTGTTGAACAATACGAGGGTGGGGCAGAGGTGGCGTCGTTGTGTGTGGGTGCTTTTATGCTTGCTTCGACGGGATTACTGAGGGGTAAAAAATGTTCAACGCATTGGCTCTTTGCGAATGAATTTAGGATGATGTTTCCAGATGTGGAACTGGTAGATGGCAGTATTATAACAGAAGAACAGCGGCTTTATTCAAGTGGTGGAGCCACTTCTTATTGGAATTTACTTTTGTATTTGGTTGAAAAATACACAGATAGAGAAACAGCGATTTTAGCAGCAAAATTCTTTGCAATTGACATTGATAGAAGTAATCAATCTGTTTTTATGATGTTTCAAGGGCAAAAAGAGCATGAAGACACAGAAATCAAACAAGCTCAAACGTTTATTGAACAAAACTTTGCAGATAAAATAGTGATTGACCAATTAGCAGATATGTGTGTCGTGGGCAGACGCAGTTTTGAACGGCGTTTCAAAAAAGCCACCAATAATACAGTGGTTGAGTACATCCAAAGAGTGAAAATTGAAGCAGCAAAAAGACGTTTTGAATCCAGCCGTAAAAACATCAATGAAGTCATGTTTGATGTGGGTTACACCGATACCAAGGCGTTTAGAGTCGTTTTTAAGCGTTTGACGGGTTTGACACCGATTGAGTATCGGAATAAATACAAAAAGCAAGCGGTTGCTTTGTAAGTGAATAGATAAAAATACTGAGGGGGGTAAAACAAAACCGCCCATTCAAGTCAATGAATGAGCGGTTTTGTTTTACCCCCCTCAGTATTTTTCTCTATTCACTTACAAAGCCACCGCTTGCTTTTTGTATTTATTCCGATACTCAATCGG
>JANMJN010000637.1:0-4645 GCA_031371355.1 Saprospiraceae bacterium | reverse complement strand
ATTATTTTTGTTGTTTTTGTGGCTCAGCGCAGCTGTTAGGCTGCGCTCTGTTGATTTGCTTCGCGGCGTAGCCGCGCTTCTTTTCTGAGTGAATTTGCCGTAGCGGCAAAGAGGGGCGGTTAGCCCCTTTTTGCTCATTTTGTGGCTGATTTTGAGGATTTAAAGGATAAAGCACTTGAACAAGATGGTGTTTTAGATTGGATTTTACAGAATAAAGCTGTTTTGCCACCTTTCCGGTTTGATTGTGGTAGCGAGGACATTTTGATAGAATATAATAGACAGCTGCATAATGACTTAGAAAAGCAGGGTATTCCACATAGTTATGAAGAGTTTTCGGGCGGACATTCGTGGGATTATTGGACAGAGCATATTGAGGAAACGCTGCTGTTTTTTAATCAGTTTTAATCAGTATTTTTCAAATGAATATGCTCATCTGGTTTCTTCAACCGTATTTCCAAAATCCAGCCGATACCAATCGTGATGACGGGAATAATGAAATAGGTTAAACCGATGTCTTGAAAATAGTTGCTCCAACTCATTGCCATCGGACCATAAGAGAAAAGCGGAATGTCAATCAGAATATTCTCAAACATCCATGTAAAACCAACCTGAATGCCTGTTTTGAGATAATTTCCCTCAAAGTTTTTGAATAAAAGAATAGAAAACCAAACAGAAGCCGTGGTTAGTGATATAGCAATCAAGGTTTCAAACAATGGGCTATTGTTCTGTTTTAGTGGAAAAATAATAAAGGATACAGCAAACACACTCAACCAAAGGAGGAAACCCCCAAAACAGAATTTTCGAAAGATTATTCATCGCTTTTTATATTTATAAAAAGTGAAAAAATCTGGACAAAAATCAAATCGTTCTCTGACACTTTTTGTGGTCGAAGTTAAAAACAGGGCGAAATGAACGCCCACGTAAGCCCACGTTAGGGAAACTTTCAAAAGTTTCCCTAACGTGAATTGTCACAGAACCAATCAAACAAGTACTTCTCTTTTTCCAGTAGACTCGCTGCTGACAAAGGAGTCCGTTGTATTAATAGGCAAAGGTTTTTTCATCCGAATTTGGCGAATCACGAGGAATTTCACAATATTTTCCAAATCTATAACACCAACAAGTTTTTCGTCTTTTTGAACGGGTAAAAAACCCATATTCTCTTTTAGAATCGGAAGCGCCTCTTCAAGAAGCGTATCAGGGCTTAATATTGCTATCTCTGTGTGCATAATCTCACTAATCAAAGCGTTTTCACCTTTGTCGGCATATCTTTTAATGCAGTTTATGTTTGTTCAGGCTATTTCAACTTTGAAAAATCAGTTGGATACATAAAAATAGACTCCACGCTTGTCGTCAAAGAACCACCACCTTTTACCTCGGAGGCTTTACGGGTTGCAATCCATTCTGGGTCGCTGCGGAATTTGTCGAATGCCGCTTTAGCTGCCTCTGGGGATTGATGCGTCAAAAAATAATAGAGTGTATTGTCTGCACCTTGTGCGGCATCGGTCGGAGTCCAATAAAATTTGTTAGTCATGCCGTATTGTTCAAAACGTTTGACGGTAAAATCTCTGAAACGGCTTAAAAGATTGTCCAAATTATTGGGTGTAACATGATAAATTCGGAACTCCCAAACGTCGTTGTTTAAGGTGGAGATGGTGTTATTAGGTGAAAAATCAGTCGTTTTCAAGAAAACGCTTTCCACTTTAGTTACTATTTTGCCGTTTACTTCGCTTTCTTTTGCCACTCGTTGCCAAGTTGTGTCCGCAGAAAAGGCTTTCCAAGAAGCATCTCTTGCAGCCCTATTGGGGTAAGAAAGGATGTAATACAATTTGCCGTCAGGGTTGTCCAAAGGTGTCCAATAGCCAACATTGGTCATGCCATGTTTCTCAAAAATTTTGGTGGTATGGTCGCGGAAACGTCTCATCAAGTCATTCAACTTGCCAGGAGCTGTCCAATAAACACGTAATTCGTAGCAAAGTGTATCTTTTGTCGGCATCACAGGAGACTCAACTGTCATACCTGTTGGCTTCTGACCCGATTTTGCCCAAGCCCTAAGTGCATCAAAAGCGATGGCAGTTTGCGCATTGCTGAAAGCACAATGCCCTTGTCCGTTGGTATAAAACGTTTTCAAATTCTGCTCTTTATGCATTTGATGCACCAAATTATCGTATTTATCCAAGCCATACTGAGGGGGTATCAATTGGTCATACGTGGTGTGCATCATCAACAATGGCTTGTCAATGATACCCGTGCGGTCATACGTCGTCAGTCGTTGGTTAGAAACCGTAGCCGCCACACGTTCTACTTTTTTGTTAATCTCCCAATCGTTGGGAAAACCGGAGTAAAAAGTATTGGTATTATCAAATGGATTGCCACCTGACTGCGCCGCTAAATCCCTTAAAACGCCATCTGAAAACATCAAATTGAAAGGCAAGTCTTGCAATTTTAAATCATAATGTTTGGCAAATTCAGCGAGTAAATCGTCTTTATATTGGATTTTTCCAACGATTTCGTAGGCTTTTTTCATTTTTTCTCGCCCATCGCCTGTAAATACTGAGGGGGCTTTGCCGCTCATCACATCTGCAATCGGTGGCAGTAAGTCTGGAAAAAGCGCATTAAAAACGATGTATGAGTCAAAGGCTCTTTGTGTTAATTCATAAGCACGGCTTGCCAAAGGACACAACGCTAAACCGCCATTGTAATCTTTTGAAAATTTTTCAATAGAAGCAACGGTAATACCGCCGCCCATTGAATGACCTGATATAAAAGTGGAATCTGGTTTGCCATATTTTTTAGCAAATAATTTGCGCAAAGCCTCCGTATCGTCCACGCCTTCGGGCAATGCCCAACCGACGCGGCTATACGATGAACGAGCTGTGGCAAAACCTCTTTCCAAGAAAACGTTCAACGTTGCATTGCGATTGAGTTGATTGCGCGGGGTTTGAGGGTTTTCGTAACCATGTGCATACATGACGAGTTTTTTGTTCCAATTCGCAGGAATTTGGATTTCGTAGGCTGCGCCATTGAGTATGCCTGTGTCTCGTTTAGCCGTTTGGCTGACGAGAGAAAAGGATAAAAAGAGTAAAAATAAAACGATGCAATTTTTCATTCTTATTGTTTTTAAATGCTGAAAGGTGTTAAAATACTGAGGGGGGTAATGAATTGTCAAAGTTAATTATTTTCCAAACCCAGCAATAGTTTTTTAGGCAATGACGCTTTTATGAGCTGATACGACTGGTTTATGTAGAAAAGCCACTCTTTTTCAGACAAGTAATCAAAATCTGCAACTTGTACCCATTTGAAATGCGCACCGCCATAAGGCGCGGGGGAGATACCTTCTTTTTCGCAGAGTTCTTCAAAATCTTCATCAGGTACTTTGAATTTGATACGTTCCAAATATTTGATATTGGCAGAGCAAAAAGACTTACCTGCCACCATGAAACACAGTTGGTCGCCATATTTTATGCCTTCGGAGGTGTGCGGTAATTGAAGGCATAAGTCGCGTATTTGCTCGATATTCATGTCTGAAAATTTGGTTGCAACTACAATAGTTAGCTCAAATTTAGCATTTTAATCGCATTTTCCTTCAAAATTAAAGGTTTTACTTCTTCTTTAAAACCAGCTGTTTCAAAATCTTTGAGCCACCTTTCAGGCGTAATCAAGGGAAAATCTGTACCAAACAATATTCTGTTTTTCAGTTGTGTATTGGCATATTGTACCAACTGAGGGGGGAAATATTTGGGCGACCAACCCGACAAATCAATATAGACATTGGGTTTGTGCATTGCAACGGATAAAGCCTCATCCTGCCACGGAAACGATGGATGGGCTATAATAATGGGTGAATCTGGAAAATGAATGGCGACATCATCTAAGTGCATAGGGTTGGAATATTCCAAACGCAAGCTGCCGCCGCCACGCACACCACTGCCGAAACCCGAATGTCCAGAATGAAACAACATCGGTAAACCCGCTTCGGCAATGACTTCGTAAAGGTGGAAAGCCATCCTGTCGTTGGGGTAAAAGCCCTGAACTGTGGGGTGAAATTTAAAGCCTTTCACCCCAAAATCTGTTATCAAACGTTTCGCTTCTCTGGCTCCCATGCGCCCTTTGTGTGGGTCAATGCTTGCAAAAGCAATCATGATATCGTCGTTTTTCAAGGCAGCTTCTGCAACTTCTTCATTCGGGATACGGCGGCGACCGAGTTCAAATTCGGCATCAATGCAAAACATGACGAAGGCTATTTTGCGCTCGCGGTAGTAATCTGCCGTCTCCTGAATGGTTGGACGGTTCGCCGATTTGAAATATTTGGCAAACGCCACGTCAAACTCTGGACGATAATCGTCATGTGGTTGACAGCACGATACTTCGGCGTGGGTATGCACGTCAATGGCGATAATGTCCTTTAAATTGAGACTCATTTCGGATAGGTTTTGATGTTAGAATGTACTTGTTTTCAATCGCCCCAAATTGTTTGGGCTGTTTTGACAAGGCGTTCAAATTTTTCCCATTGTTGCGTTTCCGTCAAAGCATTGCCATGGTGGGTGCTTGAAAAACCGCATTGTGGGCTGACACACATATTTTCTAAAGGCATGTATTTAGCGGCTTCTTTGATGCGTTGTGTCAAAAAATCAATGGATTCTAAATC
>JANMJN010000624.1:0-4896 GCA_031371355.1 Saprospiraceae bacterium | reverse complement strand
ACAAACGAACCCGTTTTGGGGCATATTACAACTTTTGGCGGGCACCCTGTCAGTTGCGCTGCCGCTTTAGCCACTTTAAAAACGCTTTTGTCCAGCGATTTAATGGCAGAAGTCAAGGCGAAGGAGGCTTTATTTAAGCGTCTTTTAGTACATCCCAAAATCAAAGAAGTCCGCAGTGCAGGTTTGTGGTTAGCTGTGGAGTTAGAGAGTTTTGACGTTTTGGTACAAGTCATTCACGAGTGTTTGCGAAACGGCTTATTGACCGATTGGTTTTTATTCAACAACCGAAGCCTCCGCATTGCACCACCTTTGATTATCACAGAATCGCAAATCGAATGGGCTTGTGAAGTGATTTTAACAGCCATTGAAAAAATGGCTTGATAAAATAGGAGAAATCACTAATTTTGACCCCAGTTTTCAAAACGACCGATGCGGTTTACAGAAACAGCATCGGTTGTTTTATTTTTTCAATCACATTTTTATTCAGTCAAAGTATGCAGCATTTCACTTCTGTTCACGACGTTGATGACCCTTTGGGTTTACTCCGCTTGGCAAAAGATTGTAAAGAACACCCATTGAAATTCAATGACTTAGGTAAAGGAAAAACGCTTGGCATGTTGTTCTACAACGCCTCATTGCGTACCCGCATGAGTACGGAATTGGCAGCTTACAACTTAGGCATGAACGTCATTTCTATGAATGTCGGCGACTCATGGAACATGGAATTTGAAGACGGTGCAATCATGAACGGTGACAAAGCCGAGCATATTCGTGAAGGGGCGGCGGTGATGAGTCAATATTGCAACATCCTCGGCGTGCGCTCATTTCCAACTTTGACTGACCGCGAACGCGATTATTCGGATTTTATTCTTTCTAAATTCAAGCAACACGCTCGTGTACCGATTGTTAGTCTTGAAGGTTCGACCGTTCACCCTTTACAATCTTTGACGGATTGGTTGACCATTGAGCAATTTAAGACCACCCAACGCCCAAAAGTTGTCCTCACTTGGGCGCCTCACCCAAAGGCGTTGCCGCAAGCTGTCCCCAATTCCTTTGTGGAATGGATGAAAATAACGGATTACGATTTTGTCATCACGCATCCCGAAGGTTATGAGTTGGCAGAGCAATTTACTGAGGGGTGTACCATTGAATACGATCAAAACAAGGCGTTTGAAGGCGCCGATTTTATCTATGCTAAAAACTGGTCGAGCTACCGGGACTACGGCAAAATCCTTTCAATGGACCCGAATTGGACGGTTTCCGCAGCAAAAATGGCACTGACAAACAATGCTAAATTCATGCACTGTCTCCCCGTTCGGCGTAATCAAGTCGTCATGGATGAAGTCTTAGATTCGCATAACTCAATCGTTATTGAAGAAGCTAAAAATCGGACTTTTGCGGCAATGGCTGTTTTAAAAACCCTGTTGGAGAAAAAGTAAAATTTGTTTATTTTTGTACAAAAATTCTTAAAAATGAAATTGATACTTGAAATTCCAGATAATCAAGCTGCTTTTATGCTTGAATTGCTACGCCATTTTCCTTTTTTAAAAATTCGGAATGAAGATGAGCAAAATGCCGTTAAGGAGCAAATGCGCCAAGATTTGAGCGAGGCTATTGATGAAATCAAACTTCATAAAGCGGGTAAAATTCAATTGCAGTCTGCAAGAGCGTTCTTGGAAGAGCTTTAATTGCTTTTATCTTTAGAGAAAACTAAACCAATGCTATGTTTGAAATACTTAAAACGAAGAAATTTGAAAGAGAGTTCAAACAACTCTATAAAAAATTCCCGTCTTTAAAAGATGACCTTTTTTCATTGTTGTATGAAATTGAACAAAATCCTTATTTAGGAACGCCATTAGGACGAGACTGCTATAAGATTCGATTACCCATCTCTTCTAAAGGGAAAGGGAAGGCAGGCGGTGCAAGACTCATAAAACATGTATATGTCCAGAATAAAACCGTTTATTTATTATCCCTTTATGATAAATCTGAAATCAGTTCATTGAGTGATAAAGAAATTCTAAAACTCATAAAAGATAAAGACCTGTAATTTATATGATTGACAATCAACTAATTATCATAAAAGTCGGCGGCAACGTCATTGACAACCCCTCAGTATTAAGCCAAGTTTTAGACGATTTTTCTAAAATTGAATCTCGGAAAATACTCGTTCATGGCGGTGGTAAAATAGCCGATGGCTTGTTGAAAAAACTCAATATCACACCTCAAAAAGTGGAAGGTCGTCGCATTACCGACGAAGCAACTTTGGAGGTTGTGACGATGGTCTATGCTGGTCTCATCAATAAAAACATTGTTGCTCAACTGCAAGCTAATGGTTGTAATGCTATGGGCTTGACAGGAGCCGATGTCAATGCGATTCAAGCACATAAAAGAACGAAAGGCAATGTGGATTATGGCTTTGCAGGGGACATTGATACCGTCAATACTGAGGGGGTCGCTCACCTCCTAAAATTTGCGGAAGCTCTTGTTTTTGCGCCTATTACGCATGATAAAAAAGGACAATTATTGAATACCAATGCCGATACCATTGCCTCAACCTTAGCGGTTGCGATGTCTGCACAGTTCAATGTAACCCTTAAATTTGTGTTTGAAAAAAAAGGCGTTTTGTCTGACCCGACGGACGATGATTCGGTGATTGAGTTGATTTCTTACGCCGATTTTCAAGAAGGGAAAGCCGATGGCTCAATTTCTGATGGTATGATTCCTAAGCTCGATAATGCCTTTAATGCTATGAAATCGGGTGTGCAATCGGTTGTGATATGCGGTACTGAGGGGGTCAGTTCAACGGTTGGAACGCAATTGACGTTATAATTAATTAAGGCAATATGCCTGTTTTTTGCCCTTCTGAACGAAGTGAAAGAATCTAAATTTAAAATTGTTGTATGATTTTAAATTTAGATTCTTTCACTTCGTTCAGAATGACAAAAAACATTACCTTTGAGAAGCAAAAATCATAATTTTTCACCAACATAAAATATCCCGCCGCACATGAAGAAAGCACTCCTTGCCGTCTTGTTACTCATTTGTGTAACTTTTACTTTTTATTTTTGTAAATCCGACAACAAAACGGCTACTTTAGCAGGCAACAAAACCTTTGTACGCCTGTCAAATGAACCCGAACGGCTCAATCCTTTGACGACAGAAGAGTCAAACGCGATACAAGTCATGAGCTATATGTTCCCAACTTTACTTGATTTTGACCCTCAAACGCTTGAATTGACGCCTATTTTGGCTAAAAGCCGTCCAGTTGTTGCGACGATTGACACAGGTGCGTTGAAAGGCGGCACGTCTTATACCTACGAAATCCGAGATGAAGCGGCTTGGGACAATGGGACACCCGTTACGGCTGCTGATTTTGTTTTTACCGTCAAAGCCATTTTGAATCCGAAATCGGGAGCCAGCAACCTAAGAAGTGGTTTGGATTTTATCAAAAATATCATTGTTGACGCCGCAAATCCTAAGAAATTCACGATTCTTTCCGATAAAAAATACTTTTTGGCAGAAACCCAAAGCGGGACGATGCCTCTTTTGCCCGAATATGTCTATGATACTGAGGGGGTGCTTAAATCCCTTTCAGTTGCAGATTTGGTCAAACCAGATACCGCTAAAATTGGTGCGGCATTGACGCAATTTGCTAATAACTTCCAATCGCCTAAGTTTTCAAGAGAAAAAGGCGGTGTTGTCGGCTGTGGTGCTTATGCTTTTGAAGAATGGAAAGCAGGTGAACGCATTGTTCTAAAGAAAAAAGCAAATTGGTGGGGCGATAAATTGGCAGCGCAAAGTCCTTTTTTCATGGCTTTGCCCGACGAGTTGCACTTCCGTCCAGTCAAAGACGAAGCGGCGGCTATGGCATTGTTGAAAGACGGTCAATTCGATGCCATGGTCAAATTAACGCCCAAAGACTTCTTGGAAATGTCAAAAAACGATACTTTTAAGACCCTTTATAATTTTACAACAGCCCCTTCTCTGGCTCTGGCACATTTAGGTTTTAATTGCAAAAGTCCAAAATTAAATGACAAACGCACGCGTCGCGCTTTAGCGCATTTAGTTGATGTGCCAACGATTATCTCAAAATTGATGCGGGGTTTGGCAGAGCCTTGTGTGGGTCCATTTGTACGTCAACGCGTATATTATAACAAGGATTTGAAGCCTATTGACTTAAATATTGGCGAAGCTAAAACCCTTTTAGCCGCTGCAGGTTGGAAAAACAGTAATGGCGATAGCACCTTAGACAAGTCAATTGGTGGCAAAACCACAGAGTTAACACTTCGTTTGGCGTTTGCTGCTAACAATGGCATTGCAAAGAATATTGGTTTGATGATGCAGGAAAGTGCTGCACAAGCAGGTGTTAAAATTGAACTTGTGCCTTTGGAAGCTGCCGCTTTTTTAGCGGCTTTGAAAAAACGCGATTTCGATCTATTTATCAACAACGCTGGTTTTTCGGCTTCGATAGACGACCCAAAAGAAATGTGGGCATCTACCTCAAACACGCCCGATGGTGGCAATCGTTTTCAATTTGAAAATAAAGCAGCCGATGCGCTCATTGCTCAAATTGGCACTGAGCTCAATGATGCCAAACGCAATGACTTGTATAAAAAATTTCAAGCCCTTGTTTACGACGAGCAACCTGCTGTTTTTTTGTTCACGGCTAAAGAGCGTTTGGCTTTAAACAAGCGTTTTGATGCCACGGTTATGGCAAACCCAAGGCGTTTGTATTGGTTGGGACAGTTTAAGTTGAAATAACAAAGTATAGAAAACGAGAAAAAAAAATAGGTTTTTGATTTTTTGCAAAAAATCAAAAACCTATTTTTTTTTCCGTTTACTATTCTTTATGCAAAATTAGAGATGCAACCGCGCCTTTCTTTCCAAAAGAAT
>JANMJN010000607.1:0-3732 GCA_031371355.1 Saprospiraceae bacterium | reverse complement strand
ACACTGATTTCTTTAGTTCCTTACAGGATGTCAAAAAATCAGTGTAAATCAGTCGTATCAGTAAAATCAGTGGTCAAAAAAATCACAATTCTACGAATAACATCTGGATTTTTAGCAATTCTAAAATGCCCATAACCTTCTGTCACAAGGAGTTTGGCATTGCACCAATGCTCGACAACACGTTCAGCCGCATCAATAGTCGTTACTTCGTCCTTTCGGTCATGGACAAGGAGCAATTTTCCGACTTTTACTGAGGGGTATGCCAAAGCGACATCCGATGTGTCAATCGGATGTTTTGTTATACTTTGAATATGGTTGAAAAATGCCTTTTGAACAGACTTAGGCACAGCAATATACCCCAAAAAGCCTTCCATAATGTGACGTGTCCGATGTGGTACAGCAAGGAAAACGAGGCGTTCAAAATGAATATGATTGTTCACAAACTGCTGTGCATAAACAAGGCTTGAACAGCCGAAAGAATGACCGATTGCCGCATAAATACCTCCATAATAGTCATAAATCGCTGAAATGGTACGGGCATTTATCATGAGGTTATTCTGTGTTCCACCTGAGTCGCCATGTGCTAAGGCATCAAAAGCCACCACTTTATAGCCTTTTTCAAGTAATGGCTCAACGTACATGCGCAATGCCGTACCTCGCGACTCCCAACCATGCGCTAATAGAACGATTTTATCGCTACCCGCATTTGCCCATTCATATAATTTAATGATATGACCCTCAAAAGCCAAATCAACGACATTGGCAGCAAGGATGGTGTCATCGGGTTGCTTGTGCCTTGCACGCCAACGAGGTGTCGAAAAGATTTTATAGGCTTGTTGCGCCATGAAGTTAGGAAAAAGGCGACCGACGGTTTGAAAACCTGTTTGCGCCAATCGGAGTTGCCATGCCTTGATGTTCGGCGTACGTTCTATGCCTTTGTCAAGATGTTTCGAATCGAGAAATTCTATTTTGGATGCGGGTGATGTGCTTTTCATAGGGCAAAGGTAGAAGTCTAAATTTCAAAATTTTGAAATTTATCCGAACAATGCATCTCTATGCCGTTTAATATAATGACGGATATTGACCCAAAATGCTAAAATGAGGTAAAAAATGACGGGCGAACCAATGGTCAAGAAGGAAATATAAATGAAATATAGCCGCACACGCGACGAAGCTATATTCATTTTTTCGCCCAAATAAGAGCAGACGCCGAAAGCAGAACGTTCTAGAATATCTTTCAAGTTATTCATTTCAATTTGATAATATGTTGAAAGGCAAATTTACATTTTTGGAACCAAATAGACAAAAAAAGTTGCGGAAATTCGGGATTCGAGATTCGGTATCCGAATCATGAACGACTAAATTTGCCATCGTCTAAACGATGTGTCATGCGTTGCACCGCATCAATGATGTTGTCGAGGGCGGGTGGATAGTCCACATATTTGAGTTTATAAGTGTCTTCGCCCCAAATAGCGATGGTAACCATGCGTTTTTGGTCGCCATAAGTCACTTTTATGCGTAGTGGAATCGGCGTTGGCTTCATCACTTTGCGCTTTTCGCAGACAGGGCTGTTGCAGTCGTACATGCGTTGCATCTCAAAAAACTTGTTTTGCATAATGTATTCTGCAAATGATTCCAGTTCTTGGCGGCTGATATTTTTCTTAACAACCTTTAATGGATTATTGACGGTTTGAAACTCATGAATCAAGCGCCCATCGGTCGTAATGCGCGTGAAATCCTTGATAACAGGGTCTATGCCGCCATAATAACCACCGCCGATGAGTTCCACCGTGATATTGACTTGCTCTTTGGGCTTTGCTTCGGCTTTTTTCTCATCATTGCCCCCCCTCAGTATCGCCCACCATGAACGGCGTTTTGTTTGTTTTGCTTCGGCTTCGACGATGACTTCGGGCAGTTCATTGATAGGACGTACAAAAGGTGCATCATTGCTTTCAACTGCCACAAAATGATATTGATACGTGCCGCTTGAATTGGGTTGTTGAAATTCGATGACCAAAGCCTTGTTATTTATGGCAGCAATGTCAAATTTTTGAATATTCCTGAAGGGATAAAAAAGTGTACCACCACCCAAACTCCAATTACCTTTTGAAAATTTACCATGCAAAAATTGCTCAAAAGTAAAATCGTATTTAAAGAAAAGGAAATATTGATAGTCTTTATCCGCTTGATGAACCGTCGTATTTGACTCCAAATGCAGCGTATAAGCATATCGCCATTTCGTACCGATGAGTTGTCGCTCTTGAACTGAAGGGTATCCAAAACGCTGTGCAGCCAAGTTTGTTGACAACAAAATGAAAAACGATGCGACTATAATTTGTGGGTACTTCATTGATTCAAAGCATTTTTTATCCAAAAGATAAAGTATGATAGTAAACTTATTAATATTCAAATTTCAATCCAAATTTGGTAAATCATGGTTTTCATCCAAAAAAGAAAAACCAAAATTTAGTCAAAACTAAACTATCCAGTAAAAATATCGTAATTTTGCGCAATCATAATAACCTTTTGGATACTTACCACCCGTATTTATTTTTCACAAAGCCTTATTGGAATGAAAATGTCTATCGCTGTTGCGGCTGCTCTCCTGTTTATCTTTCTTGTCATCGCTTGTCAGAATGGAGATCAAACTGCCTCTACAACACCTACAAATTTAATGGCTGTACAATTGCCAAACACGCCTGAAGATGTGATTAAAACTTGGGAAAATCAAATAGGTGAAAACCAGTTTGCCGAAGCTAAACGCATCAGTACAGGCAAAGCCTTGGAAACGGTTGTGTCTCTTGACAGCACAAATCATATTGAACCCATCGCTTCGTCCTCTACAAAAATCCTCAACATTGCTTGTCGTACTGAGGGGGATAAATCTGAATGTGATTGTCTTTTGGAAGATGCCGTTGGGCAATTGAAATGTACTTATTTCCTTCTTCGCCAAAATGGGCAATGGTATCTACAAGATGCTACTTCTGAACCTGTCGAGAATATCAATAAAAAACCTGAACGCCCAGTTAAATAGTTATTCGGATATTCGTTATTCGAGTATCCGAATAACGAGTATCCGAGTATCCGAATAACGAGTATCCGAATAACGAATATCCGAATAACAAATAACGATAAATGAAAATTGGTCTCTTTTTCGGCTCTTTCAATCCTATACATATTGGGCATCTCATCATTGCTAACTTTATGGCGACGCAGACGGATTTGCAGCAAGTATGGCTTGTCGTAAGTCCTCAAAACCCTTTGAAGCCTAAGAATACGCTGGCTCGTGACCGTGACCGACTCAATATGGTTCAATTAGCAGTTGACGATAATCCTAAATTGCGTGCGTCAAATATTGAATTTGACTTACCAAAACCGTCTTATACGATTGATACTTTGGCGTATTTAGGTGAACAATATCCACAGCATGAGTTTGTACTCATTATGGGTGGCGATAATATTGCCACGTTGCATAAATGGAAAAATTATGAATTGATACTGAGGGGATACGATATATACGTGTATCGTCGTCCAAATAATGACATAGGTGCATGGGCAACACATGAACGGATAAAACTATTCGATGCACCTTTGATGGATATTTCTGCAACGTATATTCGCAACTGCTTGACATCAGGCAAATCTATTCAGTACCTTGTGCCAGATGTTGTTTTAACCTATTTAACAGAAGCTAAAATTTATTAGGAGACCATTGATTGAGCTGATACGACA
>JANMJN010000591.1:0-1779 GCA_031371355.1 Saprospiraceae bacterium | reverse complement strand
CATAAGGCTAATACGTTGGTCATCGTGTACTTTTAAGGTATTTTGGATAAATGAATTGGCATAAAACTGCCCTGTGTACCACACAACACCTTGACCTGCCGTTGCACCAAAAAGAGCCAACAAGACTATTTTCATATTCGCTTTGTTGCCAAAACTTTCTTTCAAAGGATTGGTTGAAATCTTTCCTTCTGCTTTTATTTTGGCAAATATGGGTGACTCTGCCATGCGCAAACGGATGTAAACGGAAACAGCGACCAAGAAAATGGAAATCAAAAAAGGTATGCGCCAACCCCAATCGTCGAAGGCTTTTGCGCCAATTTGTTCTTTTGTTATCCAAATGACACCCAGAGCTAAAAAAAGACCCAAAGTGGCTGTTGTTTGGATGAAACTTGTATAATAACCACGTTCTTTCGAGGAAACATGTTCGGAAACATACGTTGCCGCACCCCCGTATTCGCCGCCCAAAGCTAAGCCTTGTACCAAGCGTAGCAGTAAAATTAAGAAAGGAGCACCTGAAAAGACTTTATAACTCGGTATTAATCCAATCGCAAATGTGGACAAACCCATCAGTAAGAGTGTAATCAAAAATGTGTACTTACGCCCAACCAAATCTCCTAAACGACCAAAAAACAATGCGCCAAATGGTCGCACTAAGAAACCGGCTGCAAAAGCCGCTAAAGCTGCCAATAGGGCAGCCGTTGGGTTGTCAGATGGGAAAAATTCTCGAGAGATGATGACTGTAAGCGTACCAAAGATGTAGAAATCGTACCACTCTATGAGGGTTCCAATCGAGGAAGCCCAAATGACTGACCAGAGCGTTTTTTTATCGACTGTTTGTGAAGCCATTTTCTCGTACTTGTTTTTATTGATTGATAAAAATTGGTTGCTTCCACTTGTGAATAGAAGCCTGTTCGTTGTTGTATATTTTTTTATTGCCTAAATAAGAATCGACAAAGAAAGGTAAAACATTTGATTCTTTATCAAAAAATCAAGCTGTCTTCATATGTTTTGACATTCGGTTTCTCACTCAAAGAGCGAAGCGAAAAAGCTTAAGTCATAAATACTTATTGATGAATGATAGTTGATTTTTTACTAAAATTCAAAACATCATCCGTTACAATGGCAGGACGATAATCTTTTTCTAACAAGCGCAAGTTGACATGTTTGAAATGTACCCCCTCAGTATGGCGGAGAAAAAAGCCCCATGCGGGGAGTTCGCCAAACATCGAAAATTCAGGATATTCTTTTGGGTGTTCAGGTATGCGTTCTAAGGCATTTAAAGGTATGTAAGCCGTATCTCTATTGCTGCCGCCGCCGAAAGTGATGTCTATATTTTTCAAATACACATTTCGAATACGATGGTCGGGCAATCCGACGATAGAAGAGGGTAGAAGGTTTGATATGGAATCCGCAGGTGGACCCGCTATTTCGTAACCTTTATCAGGTTTGCCTTTAGGAATGTCCGCTTTTAGGTTTTTGATGTAAATGTCTTTGATATAACCAACTGGACGATTTTGAAAGCGATGTCCCAAACGGATAAACAAAGCATTGCCTGTGTTTTTGGCAACTATGTTTTTGATTTTTATGTCTTCAATAAAACCACCGTCAACGCTTTCAAGGGCAATGGCAGAGCGATAAGTGTCATAAACGTAGATGTTTTTGATGCGAATGTGCTTAAAACCGCCATAAGAAGCTGTTCCAAACTTAATCGCACTGGCACTTGACCGCAGCGTACATCGCTGAATCACGATGTTTTCGCAAGCCAATTTTATCGTTTGG
>JANMJN010000585.1:0-1772 GCA_031371355.1 Saprospiraceae bacterium | reverse complement strand
GTCGGTTTTAAAATTTTTGCGATGTTATTTTTTTAAACAACGTTGGTTTTTGAAAATTTTTAATAAAAATATGTGAAAATGTAAAATATTATTTTATGAATGACCATTTCGGCATATTATTTGGTATTTTTTTTTGCTATTATATTCTTATTTTATCACTCATAAATTCCATAAATATGAGACTTTACATTTCGCGTAAGTTTAAAAAAGACCCAGATGATACATTGCTATCATTCAGTAACACCGTCTATCAAAAAATGACGGATGATGTCAAATATGCGTTGTATAAACCGATGGTTGATGACATCAAAGTAAAAAATGCTGCCTTTGTTTTGGGCATCGCCAATGCAAAACACGGTGGCAAAGACCGCAAATCTGATAAAAACGCCTTGCGAGAAGCCTTGATTTGGGTTTTAGAAGATATAGCTGTTCAAATTGAACGCATACCCAATTTGTCGGCTCGTTTTATTACTGACTCGGGTTTTGAGGTGCGTAATTCAGAAAAAAAATCAAAAGAGCCTGTAACAGAATTGGGTATCCCACAAAATTTTATTGCTGCCAATTTATCTAAGCCCGGCTGTGCACAATTAACTTGGGATGAAGTGGAAAATGCGATTAACTATACCATCCGATTTAAACCGAAATCAGAAACAGTTTGGCAAAACGGTCTTTTCAATCACAAAGGCACTTATACTTTTACGCAATTGCAATCAGATACGGTTTATGAGTTCGAGGTCTGCGCTTTGGGTCCCAACGGACTGATTGGTGAACATGCGACGACTATGCCTATTTATGTGTCATGAGTGAAAGTGAAAAGTAAAAAGAAAAATGGAAAGTCTCGCTGCCAAGCAGCGAGACTTTTTATTTTTGCGAACTTTATACTCATTTTTTTTAAAATCAAATCATTGACATGATAAATCTTATTTCTGATACCATTACCAAACCCACGCCACAGATGCTTGCCGCCATGATGCAAGCCGAAGTCGGTGATGACGTTTTCGGCACCGACCCCTCAGTAAATGCGCTCGAAGCACAAGCGGCTGCACTGTTTGGCAAGGAAGCCGCTTTGTTTTGCCCTTCTGGTACGATGACCAATCAAATTGCCATAAAAACGCATACGCAACCGATGGAAGAAGTGATTTGCGATGAAAAAAGCCATATTTTTCAATCAGAAGTCGGTGGTTATGCTTTTCACTCAGGTATAGCGGTCAATTTACTGAGGGGGGAGAATGGCATCGTGGATGTGGAGATGGTCAAAAAAGCGATTCGCCCCATTGCCGATTGGCAACCTAAAAGCAGCTTGGTTGTTTTAGAAAATACCTGTAATCACGGTGGCGGTTCGTATTATACGCTCTCGCAAGTTTCACCCATTACGGCGTTGTGCAAAGAACGCGGGTTGAAATTACACCTCGACGGTGCACGTTTGTTCAATGCTCTTGTTGAAACAGGTGAAACGGCTTTGGCTTGGGGACATGCTTTTGAATCTATTTCTATTTGTTTATCCAAAGGTTTGGGTGCGCCTGTGGGTTCATTACTCATTGGTAATCAAGATTTTATCAAAAAGGCACGGCGTATTCGCAAGGCGTTTGGCGGCGGTATGCGTCAAGCGGGTTTTTTGGCAGCAGCGGGTATTTATGCTCTTGAAAACAATATTGAGCGCTTGAAAATGGATAATGACAATGCCCGAAAAACAGGTGAGATACTGAGGGGTCTGAATTTTGTCGAAAACTTGCGTCCAGTCATGACCAATATTGTTATTTTTGATGTTAAAG
>JANMJN010000527.1:0-4155 GCA_031371355.1 Saprospiraceae bacterium | reverse complement strand
CAAATTATTATACATCTCAATTTCCTTGAATAAAATAAAATAGACTAACCGAGAAATGGCTCTGATTCAGAAAATTCGTGAAAAATCGGCTTTGGTATTGACGCTTATGGTGTTGGCAATTGTTGCCTTCATCGGTATGTTGATAACGCAGGACTCCAACCGCAGTTGGGGACAACTTAGCAATACAAGTACGGTGGCAAAAGTCGCTGGTAAAGAAATGGACATTCGTGACCTCGACCGCACGTCGGAAGCCCTTTATGGCAATCGGGGTAGCGATTTGAGTGTTCGGAATGCCCTATTCAACACCTTTGTTGAAGAGGCTATCATCAGCAAAGAGGCGAAAGCTATTGGTTTGGGCGTTTGTAAAGACGAGTTGCTTGACCTTGAATTTGGTCAAAATATGAGCCCAATCATCGCTCAATACGTAGGTGACCCACAAACAGGTCAAGTTGATGGGCAACAATTGATGCAAATCAAACAGGCGATTCAGAACAACACGATGCCCCCACAAGGTAAGGCATCATGGGCTGAAATCGAAAAACAAGTCATCAAAGAAGCTTTGCAAAACAAGTTGACTGACATCATGGCTAAGGGCATTTATACGCCCACTTGGGTAGCGGATGAAGGCTTTAAAGAATTGACAGAACCTGTTGATTTTGAATATGTTAAAGTGCCTTTTGACCGCATTGATGATAAAGAAGTGACGGTTGCAGACAGCGATATTCAAACATATTTGAATGAAAACAGCAGCCGTTTTATGTCTGAAGAAGAGTCACGTAATATTGAATACGTGTCTTTCGACGTGATTCCTACAGTAGCAGATTCAAATTTATTGCACGATAAAATCGCGGCATTGAAAGACGCTTTCCGTACGGCAGTAAAGGATTCTGTTTTTGCAGTTGCCAACAATGGTGCTTACCCGAATCAATATCAGAGCAAAGAAACATTGACTGGCGCGGCAAAGGATTCTGCTTTTACAGCACCCGTCGGCTCTGTTTTTGGACCTTATGTGGATGCAAAAGCTTATTTTTTAGCAAAAGTCATTGACCGTCGTACAGGACCTGATTCTGTAAAAAATCGCCACTTTTTGTTTAGTTTAGAGAAATATGGCTCTTTTGCAGCCGCTCAAAAAACGGCTGATAGTATCAAAACGATTTTAGAAGGGAATATTGCTCAATGGGATTCATTGAATCCAAGTTTCAACGACGACCCAGGTTCAAACCAAAAAGGAGGTGACTATGGCTATACACCGAATGGTCGTATGGTACCAGAATATAATGACTTGATTTTTTACAAAGCGGTTCAGGGCAAAATATATACAGTCCAAACACGCTTTGGTATCCACATCATTCAAGTGACAGGTGTGAAGCAAGGCAAAGGTGAGACACGTGTGAAGTTGGCGTATGTCCGTCAGCCCATCGTGCCAAGTCAAGCAACAGACCGTGCAGCAGCAGCAGCAGCAGATGACCTCTTATTGACGAGCAAAAACTTGGATGAATTGAAGCAAAATGCGACTAAAAAAGCACTTCAAGTTCAAGTCTCGCAAAATTTCAAAGCCAATGATTTGCAATTAGGTGCATTTGGGCAAGCAACTGGTGTACGTCCATTGATTCGTTGGGCATTTGAAGCGAAAGTAGGTGAGCGCAGCAAACAAACTTTTGCGATGCAACAACAAGGCGAGCCTTTTGTAAGTCAATATCTGGTTGCAGCTTTGAAAACGGTCGTTCCAAAAGGATTGCCGACTGTGGCAGCCATGAAAGAACAACTGTTGCCACTTGTGAAAAATCGCAAAAAAGGTGAGGCTTTAAAAGCTAAAATCGGCACAGTGAGCGATTTGAACGCTTTGGGAAGTCAATATAGCGCACCCATAGAATTGGCAAGCGGTGTCACTTTTAATGCGACTTTTATTCCTAACATTGGCAGTGAACCAAAAGTTATAGGTGCCGCATTCACAACTGCTCTCGGTTCTATTTCCCCTGCGATTGTCGGTGAAAGTGGTGTCTTTGTATTGAAAGTCACTAAGAAAGAGCCTATCGCAAATTCGCCTGTTGACAAGACCGTTTTGCGTCAACAATTGGTTGCCAATCAAAAAAGTACAGTGCGAGGTACCTTAATTCGGAGTTTGAAAAAGAAGTTAGACATTGAAGACAATCGTTCTAAATTCTTCTAAAAAATAGGACCCCTCAGTATTTCGTTGTTTTTTTTTCATAAAAAGCCTTCTATAAGAATATTTCTTATCGAAGGCTTTTTCTTTGGTATGATTTTTTGATAAGATATATGTCAAAGAAGGGATTAATGATATCAATATGATTTTAAAAAAAATAAGTCATTATTAAATATCATTTTTAGACCATCCAAAATTTCATTTCTTTATCTATCTCAGTAATTTTGCGACTCTTTTGAAAAAAATCTTTTTAACTATTAATATTTCAACAACTTATAAGATGAACATTGCAGTAGTAGGAACAGGCTATGTCGGTTTAGTCACAGGTACTTGTTTTGCAGAAACCGGGAATAACGTTATATGTGTCGACATTGATGCAAAAAAGGTGGAACGCATGAGAAACGGCGAAGTCCCTATTTTTGAACCAGGGCTAGAACTTCTTTTTGAAAGAAATACAAAAAAAGGTCGCCTTCATTTTACAACCGATTTGAAATCGGCTGTCGATGCCGCCCAAATTATCTTCTTGGCTTTGCCAACACCGCCCGGCGAAGATGGCTCTGCCGATTTGTCATATATCTTAGGTGTCGCCAAGGATTTGTCGAAAATTATTACCTCATACAAGGTGATTGTTGACAAAAGCACCGTTCCGGTCGGTACTTCCGAGCGCGTTCATGCGGCGATTACTGAGGGGGGGCTTGACGAAAGCCTTTTTGATGTCGTTTCAAATCCTGAATTTTTGCGCGAAGGTGTTGCTGTTGATGACTTTATGAAGCCCGACCGCGTTGTCATCGGTACGGATTCAGTCAAAGCACAAAGTTTGATGCGTAAATTGTACGAGCCATTTGTCCGTCAAGGCAATCCCATATATTTTATGGATGAACGCTCTGCAGAAATGACGAAATACGCTGCTAACTCTTACCTCGCTATGCGGATTTCGTACATGAACGAAATTGCTAACCTCTGTGAGCGTGTCGGAGCCAATGTGGACATGGTGCGCATAGGCATGGGTAGCGACAATCGGATTGGCAAACGTTTCCTTTTCCCAGGTGTGGGTTATGGTGGTTCATGTTTTCCGAAGGACGTTCAGGCTTTGGCAAAAACAGCAGACCAGTATGATTATGATTTCAAAATTTTGAAATCCGTTATGGAGATAAATTCCATTCAAAAAACGGTTTTATTCAAAAAAATCAATGCTTATTACGGTGGAAGTGTCGCTGGAAAACATTTTGCCGTCTGGGGATTGGCTTTTAAACCCAATACTGACGATATCCGCGAAGCACCCGCCTTGTTTTTGATTGATGAATTGCTTGAAGCAGGTGCAACGGTGACGACGTTCGACCCAGAAGCCATGCCCAATGTGAAACGCATTTACAACGATAGAATCGGTTATGCTGACGACGAATACGCAGCACTCGAAGGTGCAGATGCACTTGTGATTGTGACAGAATGGAACGAATTCCGTACACCTGACTTTGAAAAACTGAATAATTTGACTTCAAAAGCCATTTTTGATGGTCGCAATCTCTATGATGTGGCGGTTATGAAAGGACGTGGTTTCTACTATTCAAGCATTGGACGTGAGCCTGTTGAAGCGTAATTTTTTACTTTTTTAAGATAAAATACTGAGGGGGTGTTTCGATGTTGTCGAGATGCCCCCTCAGTGATTTTAAATATGAGCAGTATTTAATGCTGCACTACGACTTTGCTTAACGTCTTTTTCTTACTCACTTTATCCAAAAGGTTGACTATGTAAATGCCATTCTGCCAAGTGCGCACATCTATGGTTGTGACCCCCTCAGTATTTTTACTGAAAACACGTTTACCAAGTGCGTCAAATACTTGTATGTCGTAGTCACCTTGAGCTAAAACAATATCAAACGTTTGGCTTGTTGGATTCGGCATTAATGAAATGATGGCATTTTCAAGAGTTTGGTTTGGTAGGACAAGTGTTTCTGGCAGCCAACCATTTTTTACAGAGCGTGTAGCAACAG
>JANMJN010000475.1:0-9491 GCA_031371355.1 Saprospiraceae bacterium | reverse complement strand
CCACCATGTATTTGCACGTTTTCATCCACCACATAATCAAGGGCTTCTGAACCTATGAATTTTATCAAAGCGCACTCTATTGAGTATTCTTCTGCGGCTTCAAGCGTCGCTTCGGCATATGTTTTTCCTTCTTCGAGCGAGCTTTGAATATGCTCCTGCATCAAATGAGAAATGCGGTATTGCGATGAATCGCCCACAAAAATTTTGATGCCCATTTCGGCAATTTTATACTTAATTGCACCAAAATTGGCGATAGATTGCTTGAATTGTTGCCGTTCATTCGCATATTTGATGCCCATAGTTGCAACAGCTTTTGCGCCTCCAAGACACAAAGCCCCCAACTTGAAACGTCCAACGTTTAAAACATTAAAAGCAATCAAGTGGCCTTTACCCACTTCTCCTAAGACGTTGCCGACTGGTACTTTGACGTTTTCAAAATATATTTGACGTGTTGATGAGCCTTTGATGCCCAATTTATCTTCTTCTGCACCCAAAGTGACCCCCTCAGTATGGCGGTCAACCATGATGCCTGTGAATTTGTTGCCATCAATTTTAGCAAAAACGATGAACATATCAGCCCAACCGCCATTGGAAATCCACATTTTTTGACCATTGATGATGTAGTGCTTACCATCTTCTGATAGGTCAGCGCGGGTTTTAGCAGCCAAAGCATCTGAACCACTACCCGGTTCGGTCAAGCAATACGCAACTTTCAATTCACCACTGATAGTACGCGGCAAATATTCTGCTTTTTGGGCTTCTGTGCCAAAGTAGAAAATAGGCAACATACCAATGCCCGTTTGAACGGCATAAGAAACTGTAAAGCCACCCGCAGGTCCGAGTGCATCACAAATCATGGTATTGGTATTGGTATCCATCGCTGTACCACCGTACATTTCAGGCATGTGTGTACCCAACAAACCGAGTGAGCCCATTTTTTCGAGGAGGCTGGTTGCCAAACCTTCTTTTTGTTTTTCAAGAGCTTCGCGATTGGGTTCAATGTCATTTTTGATAAAGTCTTGAACCATTGTTCTGACCATCAATTGCTCTTCGTTGAGTTCTTCGGGGATAAATGTCGCATCGGGCGTTGAATCTTGGATTATAAATGCGCCTCCATTAAGAATGTCATTTTTGACAAGTGTATCAGTCATTTTTTTTAATTTTTTTAATTAAGAGATTTTTTATTTGTTATAAAATATTGATTTTCAATGTTTTGTTAAAAGTGGAAATTTCAAAAATCCAAATTTCAGCGAATATTCGCTAAATTATAACTTTATAACGATTCGTGCAAGAAAAGAGTTTTAGTTCTGTGATTTTTTTTTAAAAAAAATTAGAAAAACAAAAAAGCCATGCAAACAACACTGTTTGCATGGCTTTTTTGAAAAAGAAATAGCGAATTAAAAATTCGGACAATAAACATTACGTCGTTCATTACCACAAACTTTATATTGCAAAGAGAACTCAAAACCACCATTACTACGGCTGGCAGGTTGAAGCGATGATGTATTTAAGTCATAACTAAAACCGATTGAGAATTGACTGTAATCAAAACGAGTTGAAAGGATGAGCGCATCCATCAAAACACCCCCATCCACTTTGTTCGCTATCCGCGCCCATGCACCAAACTGAATCGCTTCTGTTGAACGTTTTGAGCCGCCTAAAAGGAAACGCATGCTCGTACCGCCGTTGACTTGCATATAAGGTCCTTGCAGGAAGGTCACGATGCCGGGAAGGAGCGAAATGCGGTCGTTCATACCCAACTCACCACCTGCGTGAATCGTGAATTTTGAGAACAAAGGAACGAATTTACTGGCAGTGCCTTGTCCCTGTGTTGTAAACGATTGGTTGGCGCGGTTGATGTGGTCATAAGCACCACCGATATAGAAATTGTTGTTTTCGTCCAAAACTGAAAACCACAGCAAGCCAGCTGAGACATCGGCATACATAAAGTTGTCGCGACCAAATAAATTTTCATTACTTGGTATCGTTGGGTCATAAACGCCATTATTGTTTTGGCTGCCCCAACGGGCATCAGCTGTGTTCAATCCGCGTTGTGCCAGACCAACCTCAGCACCCATGACCAAGTAGCTGGCTTTTTTGCGATAGCCGCCCATCTTTTTGGCATAAGAGAAATCGAGGCTCAATTGATTGGTATGATAGTTCAGTGAACCCGCTTTGTCACCCCACAAAGAGCCACCTAAACCTATATAATCGTAGCGACCTACAGGGATTTTGGTGTCATAAGCAACATTAGCGGTTTGAAATGCCTTGTCGCGGAGTACCGATGCCCATTGATTGCGGTAATTACCCGCGATACGCTGACTGCAATTCATAACACCCGTCAAGGCAGGATTGAGATTGAGAGGCGCCATATAGAATTGAGAATAATGAATGTCTTGTGCGGTTGCCGCAAAGCTCATTGTTAAAGCTAAAATAAGTATCGAGATTTTTTTCATATTGAGATAGATGTGTGCTTAACTCTTTAATTTAAAGCTAAAAATCAGTTATTTCTGTAATTAAAAATTTTTCGTCTGATAACGGGCGGAATACGGATCCAAAGATTCCTTCGGAAGGGTGTGTTTTAAACTGTCAAAATTAAACGAAAAGACAAATACGTGTCGATAATTGGCTTAGAATAACACCTACTTAACATTTTGGCTTTTGTTTTAACTTGACAATTGGTAAACGATGGTTTTTTATCAATTATTTTAATGTCTTAACGAATTAAAATATTATGCCTTGTTTTTGAGAAATGCCTTGCGTTTTATTCATTTCGCCAATTCGCACCGTATTGTTCGACTAAAATATTGTCGTAATGATCTGCTTTTTCAAACAAGTTGCTAATCAATTTCAATGCCGTTTCTTCTTGAAGGTATTTATCATAAATCAAAAGAGACAGAATGATGTCTTGCCCTTTGACGCTTAAAGTCACTCCTTCGTTGCGATAGTTTTCGCGTAGCAAATACTCGTACAAAGGTTTAATATTGTCCTTTGGCAAAGTACAAAGATAAGCATCTGAAATGATCAAACCATTTTGTTGATGGTAAGAGATATTAATTTTTGCTGAACCTTGTTGGATCTCCCAACTATTTGGTCCTCGACGACTGACACGGACATCGTGACCTAATTTTATGAGCATGTTTTCAATCAAGGAGGCGACTCCTTCTGCTTGGAAATGAGTCGTTTCACTCAATATTGTAAGCTTATTGCCACAATGAGGACAATAACCACCAACTTCTATGGTGTTTTCAAAAACGATGTTGATACAAGCATCACAACGCAAGCCAATTTCACCAAGCCCTTTTTGAAACGCTTCGATGGTATCACCCAAATATTTAGCAGGAAGCGAAAAACCAATGGTGTTGCCATTCTGTATGATGAACGTGTTGACACCCACAACCGCCCCCTCAGTATTAATGAGCGGTCCGCCCGAATTACCAGGATTCAGGGCGGCATCGTGCTGTATGTAGTCGAGGTTGTTATATATATGGCGTGGATTGGAGACGATGCCTTTCGTAAAACTATATTTCAACCCATATGGATGACCAACGGCAGTAACGGCTTCACCGACTTGTACGAGTGTTGGGGCAACATTCACATCGGGTATATCTTCCATTTGGACAGGCATTTCCAGAAATGCGAGGTCAAATTTTACATCATTGTACAGAACACGGCTGATTTGGCGTGACAAACCGACACCTTCAATGGTCACTTCTCGATTACCTTCAACAACATGGTTGTTTGTCACAATCAAATTACAGGCTTTGAGGTAAAACCCAGTGCCTGTACTATATGGTGTAGCAATTTGAATGACAACACTTTTATATTTTTCTACTAATTTGTGCATGCTCAAAATGACTTAGAGAATGATGGGTTATGAAAGATGAATTACAAGGCATAAATAGCAATAATCGCCTTGTAATTCACCATTCACCATTCATCATTATATTATTTTTTTACAAAATCTAAATTTTTTAACATCAATAAATAAGACCGTGCAAATTTAACAGGTGTTTTGAAGTCCAAAGAAGCATAATCGGGTGCTAACTTTGGATACACATCTACATGTTTGTCAACGATTTCTTTGATTGCATTTTTAATCGCTTTTTGGTCAAATATTCTTGTTTGATTGTTGAAATAAGTGGGTGTAAAACCCAACGATTCAAACAAAGTAGGTTCTAAAACGGTGTAATAAAACGCCAATAATGCCCGCTCTGGCTTAGGTAAAGCGAAGCTAAACAAGGCATAACCGACAATATAACCCGGGATAGCCAAGGCGAACGGCTCATGTTTGTTGGCTTCGTACCAGTCCATATTGGATAATTCACCGTCAATGAGACTCACAAGAGCATCATGTTGTTTCGGTACAAGTATGCCAAATGTCGAAGTTGTGGCGTATAATTCGCTGATTAACAATGCCTTAGAACGGGTTGTTACTTTTTCAAGATCTTTGCGCAGCCCGATATTTCTCAACACCATATTTTTCTCTTCAGCTGAAAAAAAGCTACGGTGCATACGCTCAATCGTTTCCATTAAAAAGCCTTCGGGCGAAGTGAGGAAGTCAATCCGATAAGCCGTATCGAGCAACAAATAGGAAATACCACCTGGATATTTTTCGCCATCTAACTTTTTACTGTCAATTTCTGTGAGAACAGATTGAATTTTCTGAATGACAAAATCATATTTTGCCTCTTTTTCAGTTTCCGATAAATCCGCTTTTGAACCCATATCAATGGGTTTTAAATGCACCCCAAACTCATCGAGCAAAAGGTCGTCCTGCTTGTCGGCACTTGCAGCCACTTCTTTAAGGGCATAATACAGTTTATAAGGCGACCCATCGAGTGAGGAAGAGTCAAATTTGATGACCAAATTGTTGTCGTTGTCCAAACCATAACGGCTGTATTCAAGCACATAATTAGATTCAACCAGCCGCCGCATGACGGCTATGCCTAAATTATCGGCATAAACAATACGGGCTTCTGCAACAAATTTTTGTGCATTTGCCGTGCCTGTTACCCGTTTTGAGCCTTGTAAAATTTCAAATTTGATGCTCCCATTTTCTTCAACCCAACGGACATTGTCTTCGTTATCGTCTCGCAAATAGCGAAAAAGGGCATCATAAGAGCCTAAATAGTCCTGTTCTTCAAATTTGTTGAGGGCAGCATCCCACGCCTCGTACTGCTGTTTCTGCTTGTACGAGTCGGTGTAGCGACCAAACTTGATGCGCGGCTGCGGTTTTGTTGGTTCTGCTTTATTGCCAAAAAGACGATTCCAAAAGCTCATGTCGTATTAGTGTAGATTTGGTTTTCTACTTATGCTTTTTTAAAGCGATTGATTAATGAGGCGGAAAATTACGGTTTTTGTCCGAAAATCCCTTTTTTAATACTGAATAATGATTCACGAATGTAGAATATCGATGGTGTCTCCACATTTCATGATTCAAAATTGGTTAACCTTTATTCGATCTAAAAAAAAATCCCCCCCTCAGTATAAACGAGGGAGGGATGTTGAACCTGGAAGGTTATATCCTAAATTTCACCATTCACCATTCCTTATCGGCGATTGTATTCCCAAATGAGATATATAAACGAAGCCAAAGCCGCCAAAGCTGCCGCAACATAAGTCATAGCTGCCCACCAAAGCGCGTCTTTTGCACCTGCCAACTCTTGGGGCATCGTCGTATTAGATGATTCAAGCCATTTCAAAGCACGGTTTGACGCATCAAATTCAACAGGCAAAGTGATGAGACTGAACAAAGCTGTAATGCCAAAAACAACGAGGGTAATGAGCAATACCGTTTTGCCTAAACCACTGCCAAGCGTCAAAACAGCCGCCAACAAAAGAAATTGTTGTATGCCCGAGGATACTTTCACAAGTGGCACGATAGCTGAACGAAACTTCAACGGTGCATAAGCTTCTGCATGTTGCACCGCATGTCCGCATTCATGAGCGGCAACGGCGGCAGATGAAATACTACGGGCATTGTAAACAGGTTCGCTCAAATTCACTGTTTTATCCACTGGATTGTAGTGGTCGGTCAAAAAGCCTTGGGCGAGTTGCACTTTTACGTCATAAATGCCATAATAGCGCAACATCCTTTCTGCTATTTCTTTGCCACTCATGCCATTGCGCAAACCGTGATGACTATACAATTCAAATTTTGATTTGAGTCGGCTACTGATAAACATCCCAACCATTGTGGCGATGCCGCCGATGACCATGAAACCAATATTAATCATATTTTTTGTTTTAAATTATCAAAATAATGTTTGCAAAATGTGCTATACTTTAAACTTTTTTGACGTGAAAAAGTTCGGAAGTCTCAAAAAATGAATGATTTTTGACTTGAAATCAAGTAGAAACTACCATTTGTATTTTTCCTCGTCATTAATGATAATCGTTTTATCGTTCAAAATATTGCTAAACTGCCCCCTCAGTATAATTGATACTGAGGGGGCAGTTTAGGCGCAAAAATAGCATAAATCAAGCATTATTGGACAGAAACCTCTTTTAAATCCGCAAAGGATTCATGCTGTTTGCCCGTTGTTTTTTCATAAACAGCGTCGTATTGCGGATGCATAGTTCCGAACACTCTATCCCAAATCACCGTCCACAAACCATAATTTTTGACCGAATATTTATGGTGCATATTGTGCGCAACGGATGTATTGAGCCACCGACCAAACCAATGTTTATTAAAATTGGCGGGATAAATTTCAAAGCCCAAATGCCCATAAACATTATAAGCAATCTGAAAAATCATATAAAACAGAATAGCAGACTGATGCGTTGGTATCGAAAAAGCAATAATCGGCACGATTGCCGCTTCCACAACGGCTTCCAAAGGATTAAAAGCATAAGCCGTCCAAGGCGATGGGTTGTTCGATTTATGATGCGTCAAATGAACAAGCCGAAAGACTTTTGGATGGTGCATGAGCCGATGCGACACATAAAAATAAAAATCATGTAGAAAAAACATCCACACAAAAGTGAACGCGTAATAAGCTGTACTGTAATCTGAAAAATTCCGATACAGATTGGTGTATGGACGAATTATCCAAAATGTCCAAACACTGATGGCTGAAAAAATGCCAATTGAAACGATAGAATTGAATACGTCGCGGTAATAGTCGTTGTGTTTCGGGAATTTTTCTTGGATTTTACGCCCCATCATTGGGCTTTTAAAAATGATATAAAATAGAATAAACATTACTGCTGCCAAAAAGAAGTAACGTTTTCCGATTTGGTAATAGGCAAAAAGCCATTTTTCGATAAAATTATCCATGATTTATGATTGATTTTTATGATTGATTAGTAGTTAAATGAGATTTACTAAATTTTCAAAATTTAGTAAATCTGTGGTGACTAACCGCCAAGCCATGCTTTAAAATCGCTGACACGCTCGCGGGCAACTAAAATTTCATCTTTATACTGAGGGGTCAAAGATAGTTTCAAACGGCTGTTAAAATGCGGGCTAATTTTTTGAATCGCTTTAATGCTGACAATAAATTTGCGATTGATGCGAAAAAAATCCTTTGGGTTCAAAAACGACTCCAATTCATCTAATGTATTTTCAACTATATGCTTTTTGTTTGAAAAAACATAGAATTGATTGATACCATCTTCTGAGAAAAAATAAGCAATGTCAAACACATCAATAGAAGTCAAATTCTGTCCATTTTTGATTAAAAACCTTTCTTTATAATCCTTTTTTGTAAAATCCTGTAGTAGATTCTTTAAAAACAAGCTGTTGTCAAAAGGTATCGTTTCCCCCTTTTTTTTCTTTAACTTATCCAAAACCTCGCCTAATTCGTCTTCATCAATCGGTTTAAGCAAATAATCCACAGCATTTACCTTAAAGGCTTTGATGGCGTATTGGTCAAAAGCCGTCGTAAAAACGACGGGCGACTGAATGTTTACATGATTAAAAATATCAAAACTTAAGCCATCGGCTATCTGAATATCCATAAAAATGGCATCGGGCGCAGGAAAAGTCTGCAACCACTTGACCGAGGCTTCGACGGAGTCAATGATTTCTATGACAGATACTGAGGGGTCCGTTTGAGTCAATAACTTTTTTAATTGTAAAGCAGCTGGCTGCTCGTCTTCAATAATGATAACTTTCATTTAGCTTATAACTAATTGATTTTCAATATTTAACAATGGTAATGAAACAATAAAAGATTCTTTGGTCACGATAATATCAACATCTTTTTGACTGACAAGTTGATACCGATTTCGGATATTTTGTAAACCAACACCTGTCCCTTCTTGCACTTGATTTTTGCGTTGTAAGTTGTTTCTGACGATCAAATGCTCGTTGTTTTCAATAGAAACAGAAATCGTCAAAGGGCGTTGTGCTGAAATAACATTGTGTTTTATGGCGTTTTCAAACAAAATTTGTAGAGAAAGAGGAATAATATGCTTTTCGCAGACGCCTTCCGTCAGGACATCTTTACAAACGTCGTCATGGATATCAATATGCAAATTATCGCCAAAGCGTTCTTTCAATAAAAAAACATAAGCGTTCAAAAATTCGAGCTCCGTACTGAGGGGGGTCGTTGCGGTGTCGCGCATCTCAAGAATATAGCGATAAACCTTAGACAATTTTTGGACAAATTTAACAGCCGAATCAGGGTTTTCAGGAATCAAATGCACGAGTGTATTGAGCGAATTGAACAAAAAATGCGGATTTACTTGATTTTTTAAGCCTTCTAATTGGCTTTGCAAATTCTGGCGTTGTAGCTGTTCTTTTTCTAAACTCGTTGTTTTCCAAAGTTCATAATTGCGGACACTTTCGTAAATGCCGGCAATGATACCGAAAGTCATAAAACTGGCAGCATTAATTTGCAAACCTGTGGGGATTTCGTGAAAATCAATACCGAGATAGGGTTCAATACAGAAGTGTAAAAAATTGCACAAGGTCAATATTATCACAATGCAGAGGCTACCAATCCACATCAAACGCTGTTTGTTTTGATAGTATTCTGGAAATTTAAGTGTCGCTTTTATGAAAACAAAACGGCAAACTATCCAATATACGATGGTATATATCATGGAAACGCCAGATTTCAGAAAGTAAAATTTATCAAAACTGACAGGCGTATCAAAAAAAATGGGTGGCAGTAAAAAACCAATAACCGGTATCCCGAAGAGCATGAGCCAACGGTCGTCGAAGCCATAAGGATAAGATTTTTGATTTGCCATTTTGAATATTTGTTATTAGTTAATTTTTAAAACTGCACCCGCCACATCACATCTGGAAAGAAACCAATCTGATAAACCTTGTACGTCTTATTTTGGCTCACCGAATACCGTTCTTGAAAGATATTTTTATGATTCGTAACATTCTGAAAATCAAGGAAAAACTGTTGTGTAAACTGTCTTTTCGATGAATTCAATGTGTAACCCACCTTCACATCCCAACGGAAATAAGGCGATTGTTGTTCGCTATAAGCCTTTGTTTCATTACGGACTTCTTCGCCTTTGGC
>JANMJN010000463.1:0-5448 GCA_031371355.1 Saprospiraceae bacterium | reverse complement strand
TTTTAAGCAAATTATTGGTTTTCTTATTATTTTTTCACTTTTCACTGTCTTTGTGTTAACTCAAAATCTGCACCATAACGTTGAAAAGTATCTTTTTCGTTTTCAACACAATGGTTATTTTTTTAAATAAATTTTAACACTATTTATTAGTTACGGGTTATTGATTATTAGGGATTAGAAAACACTTATGACCTATCCCTAATAACCATTAACCAATCAACTATTTATTTATAAAAACAACTTTTTCGACACCACTCACAACGATTGCTCCTTTCGAGTCATTAGTTGAGATTGTCACACGATATATATATATGCCACTCGGCAATTTATTGCCTGTGTCGTCCGTACCATTCCATGTAATGCCATCAACCAAAGAGCCGTCTGTCGCAACGTCTTGTTCGATGGTTTTGACTAATTGACCAACTGTATTAAATATCGTGAATTTTGCTCGTAAGGTTTGAGTGTTAATGTTGTGTTCAAAACGGAAACGCGTCAAATCAGAGAATGGATTGGGATACGACAACATTTTTTTGATGCCATCAGAGCCGCTTTCCGCTACGATAAAATCAGTAGAACCTTCTCCTGCATTATTCGCAATGTCCCATGCTTTGACACGTATGGTATATTTTCCAGCTGCCAAATTACTGAGGGGGTACTTGACGATACCTTTTGTTGGATCATCTTTCACCGCTTCGTAGAAACTGTTGAGAATGAAAGGATTACGCGATTCATTAAGCGTTGCTGTCAAGTCATGCCCAATGCTCGTACCACTGACATTAATGCCTTTGTCGTCGCTCAATTTGACATAAACAACAGGATTTGCATTGGTCGTGCTGCCGCTTGTCCATGTATCATTATTGATAAAAACAGCGACTTTTGGTGGCGCATCATTCGATGATACTGAGGGGGTCGTTCCACCTACTGTAAAACCTTCAAAATTGCCTGTGGCATCGCGCACAGAGTCTTGGGCATAATAGCTAATTTTCCCATTGCCAAAAGCATAATCAATGTCTTTTGGAATCGTAAAAGAAAATGACCAAACACCATTTTTTACAGTTGCTGCACCTTTAAATATAATGTTACGCTGTACCAGAAAATCCTGCGGATAACTGATATCGTTGCTTGAACTTTGACCCAAAGTCCTTAAAACTTGCGCTTTATCAAAAACTGTTGGGTAAATAGTGCCGTTAAAGTTAGTCATAACTGCCCCATTATCATCCGTAATGATGCCTTCAATACTCACTTGTTGCAATGCTTTAATGGTATCTTTTGCGGCAGCAGTCAACGATTTGCCATTGATTTTTGTTGTTGCAACACCAAACCGTGGCACAGCCAACCGTACCGCTGGGTCGCCTATCAAGGCAAACTTATTGCCATTCACACCTGTTCGACTACTGTTTTTTGCCAACAAAAAAGCATCGCCTAATCGTAGGGCTTCATAATTGTGTTTACCAAATAATGTATCGAAAACTGCCTTTGTCAAAGTCTCATTTTGAAAGGCATAAACTGCGCGGACTGTTGAAAACAAAGCTATTGCACCGCCATTTGGGTTTAAAATAGCCGCTTCACCGGCACTCACTTCCTTTGGATTGTCATAACCTGAAAAAGAACACGTTGCTGTTATTATCAATGGCAAACGGTCTTTGTTGCGCCATGCTTCTAGGTCTTCACGCATCAAAATCCGTTCTTGTGCCAAGCCTTTAGGACCACCATGACCTAAATAACACAATGTCAACATACCTTTGAATTGATTTTGATAAATCGCATCATTTAGTTGTGGCACCCGCGTACCACCCGCCGAAACGTCCAATTTATAAGCATCAACGTACAGTTTATCTAAGTTCAAATTGCGATAACTATTATACACGGCATTGTCAACATATTCAGCACTGCCGAGATGCGCATTGCCATCACCATTATCAGCCATAAAAACAGAACGATTACGCCAATCACCCAGCGAAGTAGGGCTTTCGTAAGTCATAATTTTACTCACAACAGCATTCGCTTCCTCTAATGTTTTGCAAGGTATGCGTCCTACGCCTTTGTCCAAATCACCAGTTAAATCCCCCCCCTCAGTATCAGACAGCAAGGCGTAATAATCATCGCTCGGAAAAGCGTCCACGATGCTAAAACTTTCAACGGATTCAAATGGTGGAATAAAATCGGAGGCTTGCAAATTGCCCAAAGGGTAGATACGTTTGTAGTCAAACGAACCATCGCCCATTAAAAGTAAATACTTGAAACGCGGTGTTCTTTTGTTCAACAATCGAGCAAAATCACGTACAGCTGTTGGGTCAAGTGAACCACTTGAAAACTCATTATATACTTGTCCAATTTCAGCGATTTCAACATTGAATTTTGAATAACTACGCCGATGAGCTGCTAATTTTTTAGCCGCCGCTTCAAAATCTTTATGATAAATGATGATTTGGTCAACATTGTCGAACGCATGCAGGTTTTGATTCGCAATTTTTCCAACTGCAACTGTTGGTTTCAACAACGCGGCTGTTTTATCAAAAACAACAAACTCTCTAAGTACCCCCTCAGTATTTTGACCAAAACTTAATTGATTCCCTGACAACGTAACTTGTTGATTCTGTGCTTTTTGTGGCTTCGTAATATCCCAAATAAGTAAATTGGCATTGGCATTGGCTATTGTAAAACTGCTTGATTTATATGCCAATGTATTAACATCTCTGAAAGCCATTTGAGAACCTATTAAGGTCATTTGCCGCTTGCAAGCAATTTCAATATAATCCAACCAACCCCGACTACCTGTGCCCGCCGAGTAATTCACCTTAACATCGAGTGCCGTTGTCGAAGCAGGCAAACGAAGGCTTTGCTCAACGGTACTGAGATTGCCATAATTGCCTTCACAATCTCCAGGATTGGAACCGCCGACATAAATTGGAATCGCTTCTCCCCCCACTGTCAATGTAAAAGTCGAACCAAAATCATTGCCCGCTACAAATTGCCCACGCACAAAAACAGGTTCGGTAGCAACGATATTTGGAAATAAAAATCTATCGGAATATGTTTTTTCTTTAATGCCTTCGCTAAAAAAATCCCCTACCCACAATTTACCGCCGCCTTGACCACAATTGAGTGGATGTTGCGCCAAAAGATTGGTTTTATCGTCTTCAACACGTTGAAAATCGTTGAAAGACGTGGAAGTATATTGTGTTGATGTAACAGATGTTTGGTTTGGCAACCTTGCTCCGTTACCTATACTAATTTTCAAGAAGTAAAAAGCCTTGTCGTCATAGATATTTTTAGGTTTGCTGAATGTTTTACTGAGGGGGTCATATTTTCCTTTATCGGCTCCGACGGCATAAAAAAGAATGTAATCACTGCCATCAAAACGCCCATCGTCTTCACCTGAAATGAGGATATTGTTTTCAGTCAAATCATCGGGTCGCTCAATTCTATTGGGTTCGGGCAACATACCACCGCCATTGCCATAGATTTTAATGGTGCGTGGGTCAATTTGGTCTAAGTTACTGATTTTCAGTTCATTTTTCAAAAAAGCATAGTCCAAACGGTACACACCAGTTTCTTTTAGGGCAAATTTATATATGTCACCGTCTTTCAAAACGGATTCTTTTGTGGTACGTAGTTCTGTTTGAAGTCCTGTCACTTCTGGCAAAGTTGTTATAACTAAGGTAAAACGGACAAGTTTTTCTATTTGACCATCTTTAATGCGGAGCGGAACGAGGCTGATATTGCCAAAATATTTCTCACGGCTTAGAGATACAAACGCCGAAGGTTGTATATTTGATGATAATTGCTTTAATTTGGAATCGTTTATAGTCAACGGAGCAAATTCAGCATCTGCCAATTCAACGGCGATACGTCCGTCGAAGTCCATTGGAAAGCGATAAGTGTAAACAGGCATATTCGGCGCATTTCTTTGAGTATAAACTGCACCTTTAAAAGATACCTCTTTTTCAGACCATTCAAGCGTTTGGAACGTTGAAAAAGTCGTTTGCCCAAATGCAAAAGTTAAAAACAAGGTAGAAAAAAGCGAAGTAATTGTAAATTTCATATTTTGCCGAGTATTTAAGTGAAAGTGTTACGAAAACGTTAAGGAAATTTCGATATTGTTAGAAAATAACAACTTTAACATTCTCACGTTATAATATTTATGTCACTAAAATTTATTTCAAAAAGATATACGAAGAAAAAGGGGGAAACTATTTCCAACTAACATAAAACACAAAGTAACGCAAAGGTTTTATAGAGATTGATGAATTCTGTCCAACTTTTTATAGATTTGGTGCAAGAATTCATTTTTTACTTGGTAACACTTTGTTTAGAATTGAAAATTTATTGATAAGTAAGCAAAAACACTTTACAAATGCCGCATCGTTTACATTTCCTACTGATTTTTTGCTGCCTAATACTGAGGGGTAGCGTTGCTTACGGGCAAGACCCTGTTTTCAGTCAATGGTATGCTTCGCCATTGCAAACAAATCCAGCTTTTGCGGGCACGAACCAAGCTCCTTTTATTGCATTAAATTACAGGATGCAATATCCAAGTTTCAACAATGGTGCGGCGTATTCGACCTTTGCAGCCAGCTACGACCAAGCCTTGAACCGTTCAAACAGCAGCATTGGCATTTCAGTTATGACCGATGATGCAGGGCAAGGTATTTTGAAAAAAACCTATGCCAGTGCCATATATTCCTACAAAGTTAATATCAATGAGGATATGGCGGTTAAAATCGGTGTCGAAGGCGGCATGATTTCAAGCAATTTGGATTGGAATAAGCTCATTTTCCTCGATCAAATTGACCCTATTTCGGGTTGGGTAAACCCCGACGGCACAACTCGCCCGACACAAGAGGTACGTCCTGAACAGACCAATCGGACTATTTTTGATATATCTACAGGTTTATTGCTTTATGCCTCTGGTTTCCATGTGGGGTTGTCTGCTAAACACATGGCGACCCCTGATGAGAGCTTTTTGAAAAGCACCAACTCCAATTTGCGGATCGGCTTACCTGTGCGGTGGTCTTTGCATGGTGGTTATGAAATTATTTTGCAAAAAGGTAATCGTTTTCGTCCGACAAGTTTCATTACACCATCGTTATTAGTCGTCAAACAGGGTGATTTTGCGCAATTTGTTGGTGGACTTTATGCCGGTTTGGGACCCATTTTTACGGGTGTTTGGTATCGTCATGCTTTGAGCAATCCCGAATCAGCCATTTTTACTATTGGTTTCAGACAAGACTATTTTAAAGTGGGTTATAGTTATGACTTCCCTGTGGGTGGTTTGGCAAATAGAACAGGTGGGACTCATGAGGTTTCATTAACACTAAACCTTGACCCTAATAAAAATAAGAAAAAGGATTTGACGGATTGTTTTAAAATGTTTAGATAATTCAGAAATAAGCATTGTAAAACAATGCAATGAATCTGAAACTTAAAGGCGCATAATTTATTGAT
>JANMJN010001195.1:0-2597 GCA_031371355.1 Saprospiraceae bacterium | reverse complement strand
AACCGTTATCGGCACGTTTGTCGGCAAACACACAGGCTTATTCAACGGTATTTCAGCGACGGGCAAAGACGTGATGATGGATTTTATCTCCGTCATTGAGTTCAACAAAAAAGGCATGGCAACGATGCAGTCCACACAAGCCAATGCTCTTGCTTTGCTCATTCAACTCGGTGCTGTGCCGCCACCCAATCCAAATTCCAATATTCCTAATGTCATGAACATTTATGGTTTGTTTGGCAAAGGCGATATTCCGGGATTGATTGGCAGCCTTGCAGACAATGTTGAATGGGATTCGCATCTCAACCCACTTTTCCCAAGCGCACGTGTTTATCAAGGACAGAAAGACGTGTATAATTTCTTTGGTTCGTTGCGGGCAGCTTCTGAAATCACGGCTTTTATTCCCAACCATTTTTACGAGAAAGACAACACGGTCTATGTCTTAGGTACATTCGATTACACAAGGTTGAGCGACGGCAAAAAACTGCATGTCAATTGGACGATGTCTTTTGCTTTCCAAGATGGTAAGGTCACGCGTTTTTCAGAAACGTTTGAGCAACCGACGGCATTGATGAAATAAAATAGTTGTGGTCAACAAGTAAGCTTTTCAACGGCGGCGTAGTTCAAAACTACGCCGCTGTTGGGCGTTTATACTGAGGGGGGAGTTGCTTGAATTAAGATGAGTCTATATAAATTAAAACATTAACATATCGTTAGCAATTATTCTGTTTTAGTCTATTGATTAAGTCATTTTATTATATTTAACTTTGCGTTATATTAAACCTCTTTTAATCATCAATAAAATGTCTAAAAATATGGCAAAGAACAATGTTAGAGCTATTACCGCCGAAGGCGAAATGACTTTCGACCAAGGCTTCACCCAACTTCACTCAATTGTTGCGGCAGAAGTGCCCATCACCGACGTTGATAAACAAGGCGGTCGCCCCATCACCGTAGAACTCGCCAATATGGAGTTCATCATTACAAATGCACCAAAATTAGATGCCGATTTGCCCAAAAATGTCCCGTTTACTGTTTTTGCTGATGACGATACGCTTTTGAAAGAAAAACAAAGGCAATTGCAGGAAGTGAAACGATTGGAAAAGGATATAGACAATCAAATCGCGGTCATTAAAATCAGAATTAAAAACAACGTCAGAGAGTATTATGCTGCCGCACTCAAAGCAGGTAAACGCGATAGTACGCTCAAATATATTCGCACCAAAATGGAAGTATGGTATGCCCGTGCTTCCTCTAAAAACGATGGGAATGGTACGGACACGACTACCGATAAACCCGCGTAATGACCTCTTGATAGTATCATAACTCACCTCAATACTAAGGGGGGGAATGCGACCCATAAATCATTCGATATACTGCCAATCTTGTTCTATTCTGGAACAAGGTTGGCTTTTTTTATAGGTCTTTGTCATTCGCCTAAAACGCAACAACCTCAACTCACTGCACAAAGAAGCAATTCATTCGAGTAGCAACACAGGAATGATAGTGCAGCAAAAGAGGTGTTAGATTTAAGTCAAGCAGCGAAAGTCAGTTCACTTAAAGAGAATTGATGTTCGTTGATAGCTCTTTGAAATTTTTTAAGCAAATTATTGCGTTGTCTGTTTTTTTCGGTTTCGGAAATTTGGTAATCAAACTCCGTATTTTCCGTTACCATGTGATATACAATTGTTGCTAATTTTCTGGCAGTGGCAACGATTGCCCCTTTTCGCCCTTGTTTTCTAAGAATATTCAAGAAAAAAGGTCTAAGCGGATGTTTAAGTGTATTACCAATTGAGTTAGCGGCTTGTCTGAAAGCTTGTGCGGCTCGATTGTTTCTTTTGGGTATTTTGCTGGATACAACTTTTCCCCCCGTTACTTTATTTTGAGGAGAAAGGGATAACCAAGAAGTAAAATGTTTAGCAGAAGGAAACTGTTGGAATGTAAAACCAAGTTCAGTGACAATATCGAGAATAAAATTGGGACCAATACCGTCAATGGCAAGGAAATTAGCCCCTACAATACGCTGTAAAGTGTCCACCGTCTTGAATTTTGGTGCATGACTATCATAGAAAGCGGAACGTTTGTGGGACGGCGGCTTACTATCAGGTGGCGTAGGTGTGATGTCCTTCTCCTTGCAGTAGGCTTCGAGTTGGCTATCTATTTCCACATCACATTCTTTGATTTGCTGCATACAAAATAGGTAAGCACTATAAAGTTGCTTTAACTCAAAGATATGTTGAGGTTGCCAAGTGCCTTCCAAAGCTTTAAGCATTTGTTCTTTTTCGGTCTTGACACCGCTTCGAACATGCGCATAAAGTTTGATAGGGCTTCGTTCACCGCCAACAATGGCAGCGATGATGTCCATACCACTTTTACTGTCTAATTCAGTGAGAAACATCCCAATTTGGACATTCATCAGTACCAAAGCCTTGTGCATACGATTGAGCAAACGTGTTCGGTCTTGAACTAATGTACGTCGCCGACGGCTGTAAGTGCGTAAGCCTTCATTGAAGTTGTCTAATTGGAAACTTGGTTTCAACATACCCAGAGTGTGCAATTTTTGTATCCAACGTGCATCTTTGGGGTCTGTCTTGGGGCGA
>JANMJN010000359.1:0-1517 GCA_031371355.1 Saprospiraceae bacterium | reverse complement strand
TTTGTTACTAAGCCGATTCATAAGGAGTTCTCTTATGGCTGAGGGCTAAAATGATAATATTATGAATGTTTTCACGGTATTTTAAAAGTGCTTATCACCTTGTTTGTGAATGGCACTTTTTCGTTACCCAAAAAATATTTTCAAAAAAAATCCTCATTTTCTCACCTGTAACTCACCTGTAACTTGCCTGTAACTCGACCATCCTATCTTTGTGGCATAATTAAGAAAATAGCATTTACATCATTAAAAAAATATAAAAATGACAACGCAGAATTTAAATAAGAACATGTCCATCTCAACAGCATTGAAAAATCAAGCAACGGTTTTGAATACCGAAATGCTGAAAGCGTCTAACGAATTGATTGACAATTCAGTTAAAAGCATTGAAAAATGGCAAGACTTGGGCGAAAAGGTATTGAAAACAGGTGTTAAGATGTTCGCCATCCAACAAGAAATGACTTTGACAACTTTGGAAACTTTGAAAAATCAATTCATGGTTAACCGCAAAAGATTTAACAAATTGGTTGGCAATACAGCTAAAAAAGCACAACCTAAAGCAGATACAAAAATCGAAAGCGAGTTGACAATTGATGAATTAATGGATGCAACAGTTAAGTCTAAAAAAGCAACAACTAAGAAATAATCTTAAAAAATTAACCCCCCTCAGTATTCAGACCAATATAACAGGGTTTTTAATCCGTAACAAATTTAAGTATCATCAAAAATAATCATTGTATAATTTTTTATCAAAAATATAAAAATGGAAAATAAAGGTAATAAAAGCAGCAAAAAAGTAGAAGAAACAACAACAGCAAACAGCATGGACAAATTAGCAGCGACTGCTAAAACCATCAATAACGAAGTGGTTGAAACAGTAGAAACCATCGCAAACGATATCATGACAAGTGGTAAGGAAGTGGCGGCTGTTGCGACAAAAAGCGTTAAAGAAGCTGTGAAGTCAGTGAATATGACGAAAAGTGCTGATAAAATTAAAAAAACAGCTAAGAAAGTCAACACTGAAGTAAAAGACACGGCAAAAGAGATTGTGAAAGACGTCAAAGCGAACAGCAAAACCGTTAAAACAATTGCTGAAAATACGGCAAAAGAAGTGTCTGAAAAAGTACATGTTACTGAAAACATGAACAAAATCAAAGAAACAGCGAAGAAAGTGAACAGCCAAATCGTTGAAACGGCAACTGTTTTGATGGAAGATGTGAAAACAAACAGCAAAAAAATGCAAACGAACGCGAACAAAATGGCTGTTGAAGCTATTGAAAACGTGAATATCACGGAGCGCGTTGCAACGTTGAAGAAAGTGGCTAAAAGTGCCAACGAATTTACGTTAGAAACGGCAGAGAAATTGGTTGATGGCGCAATCGTTAATGGCGAAAAATGGCAAAATGTTGCCGCTAAGGCAGTAAAAAGTGGTCTTAAAATCGCCGAAAAACAACAAGATTTGATGTTTTCAACCCTCGAAGCGGTGAAAGGTCAATTTGGTACGAGCGCAAACCGTTTGA
>JANMJN010000321.1:0-2624 GCA_031371355.1 Saprospiraceae bacterium | reverse complement strand
GTAAAGCTAAAGCGGTCATATTTGTGTGAGATTTTTGACAAAAATAAGCCTTTTTTACAAAAAAAGACGACCCCTCAGTATAAAAATGATTTTAAAGGAAAAAAAATTTCGGAAACGTTTTCGCTATTCTTAAAAAAAACTCGCTTTCTCCTCATTAGCTTTGTTCGCATTTTTATAATGCTTAAAATTGTTGGAACAAAATAAAATTTTAAAAATGAAATTATTACAAAAAATACTTCTGTCTGCTGTACTTGTCTTAAGTATGGCTTTTAACCTTTTGGCGCAAGAACTTCCTATGTCGGAGCGCATGATGGCAACGATTATGCGTGAGAATAAAGACTCGATTCACTATGTCAAAGAATCCAAAGGCAAACAGGCTCGGTGGAACTACGAAATGGGGGTCGTACTCAATGCCTGCGAAAATGTTTGGTTGAGGACGGGTAAAGGCGAATATTTTAATTTTATTCAAAAAAATATTGATTTCTATGTGAATGACGATGGCTCGATTCGCACGTATTCGAGTAAGGAACACAATATTGACCTTGTGACACCGGGTCGTCAATGTTTGACGCTTTACAGTGTTTTGGGTAAGGAAAAATACAAAAAAGCGGCGGATACACTGCGGGCGCAACTCAAAACACAACCGCGCACGAAAGAAGGGGGTTTTTGGCATAAACACATTTATCCCAATCAAATGTGGCTCGATGGCTTGTACATGGCAGAGCCATTTTATGCCGAATATTCTAAATTGTTTAAAGAAAATAATTGGAATGACATTGCCAATCAGTTTGTTTGGATGGAAAAACATGGGCGCGATGCTAAAACAGGCTTGTTGTATCACGGTTGGGATGAATCGAAATCGCAAAAATGGGCGAACAAAACAACGGGTCAATCACCACATTTCTGGGATCGTGCGATGGGTTGGTATGCCGTAGCATTGGTGGACGTGCTGGATTATTTCCCCAAAAATAACCCACGTCGAGCGGAATTGGTGGCTATCTTGGGGCGTGTGGCGGAAGCCGTTGTCAAAGTTCAAGATAAAGATGGGTGCTGGTGGCAAGTTATGAATAGGGTAGGAGATAAGGGCAATTACGCCGAAGCATCTGGTACGGCTATGTTGTCATTTGCCTTAGCAAAAGGTGTGCGTTTGGGCGTTCTGCCCGTAAAATATCGAGCCGCCGCTGAAAAAGGTTACGCAGGTATTTTGAAAAACTTCATTACTAACAATACAGATGGCTCTGTAAATCTTGAAAAAACGGTGTCTGTGAGTGGTCTCGGCGGCAATCCTTACCGCGATGGCAGTTACGAATATTATATCGGTGAACCCATTCGTCAAAACGATTTGAAAGGCGTTGGTCCGTTTATTAATCTGTGTTTGGAAATGGAACGGGCAAAAGATGCGCCTATCGGAGCAGGTAAAACGGTGGCTTTGGACTACTATTTCAACAACGAATATCGCAAAGGTTTCGATGGTAAAATGGAGCGTTTTCACTATACTTTGGAGGATAGGATGCACCCAGGATTTCATGTTTTGGGCGGTATTTTCGAGCAATTTGGCGCAAAAATGAAGCCTATAGAAACGGCGCCCTCGGCTCTAAACCTTAAAGGCGCATCGGTTTATATCATCGTTGACCCCGATACGAAAAAGGAGACAACGAACCCTCATTTTATGAACACTGCAAGCGTCGAGGTTATTAAAGATTGGGTTAAGGCGGGAGGCACATTGATTTTATTGGCAAACGATACGTCGAACTGTGAGATTCCGAATTTCAATAAATTGGCAACGGCTTTTGGCATAACGTTCACGGATAAGTGTATCAATTTTGTTAAAAACGACAACTATCCTGACGGTACATTTATGCTCGATGGCAATCATCCGATTTTTGGCGATGCCAAAAAAATATATGTGAAAGAGTTGTCTGTTCTTAACCTAAAAAAGCCAGCTGAATCGGTTTATACCTCACCTAACGGAGATGTCATTTTTGCTGTGGCGAAATATGGTAAAGGACGTGTTTTCGCGCTTGGCGATCCTTGGATTTACAACGAGTACCTCGACGGACGCAAGTTGCCAGCAGATTTTGATAATTTCAAAGCGGCGCGGGGTTTGGTGAAATGGTCGTTGAGCAAGTAAAATACGAAAATACTGTAGAGGTATGAAATCCCGATTCTTTCGGGGAGGGGGTATTTTGAAACGGATCTAAGTGAAGTTTTAGTTAAATTTTAAATTTTTTATTTTAAAAAATAAAATACAAAATATTGATTTTTAACTACTTGTGATATTTTTTATGTTTCTTTACTTTGTGTTTTGATATAAAATTAAAACAAAAAATGGAAAAAGAGAACACTTTAATTCCTTTCGGAGGAAAAGAAATTCGTAAGATTTGGCATAATGAGGAATGGTATTTTTCTGTCATTGATGTCATTGCCGTATTGACGGAGTCACTTCAACCCTCATCTTATTGGAATAAGGTCAAAAAGACGATTTCAAAAGAAAGTGAGTCTTTGCCGTTTTGGCAAAGACTGAAATTAATCAGTGGTGATGGGAAAAGTTACCTCACAGATTGTGCTAATACTGAGGGGGTGTTACGCATCGTCATGTCTGTTCCATCGCCAAAAGCCGAGCC
>JANMJN010000266.1:0-2369 GCA_031371355.1 Saprospiraceae bacterium | reverse complement strand
GGGTTGACTGTTGATAATAAACGACCAGAAATCCACTTTAATAAACGTATTTTACGTGTTTTATTGTTATTATCAACCAAAACGATGTCATTTTCACCAGTTATTGTTTTGACAATTTTAGGATATAAAAAATCAGGATTTTTGCTGTCTATATGCTGTAATAATTTTTGTTGAAAATCAAAATAGTCATCTAACCTTTTAGGATGACTTATTTTTAGGATATAACAGTCGTTATCTTTTGTTTTAACTTTATAGTTAAAATCTAATTCGCCAACTTGTTTTTCGGCTTTTCCGATGATGCTATAATACTTTTCGCACAAGGCTTCTGCTTGTTCGTTTGTGAAAAGAAGGTCTTGACAGTTGAGTTCTTGCATGAATTAAAAATTAATGATATACTATGAGTTTTTGAGTTATGGAAATACCTTTATCGCTTTCTGCTTTTACAATATAAATGCCGTTAGGTAATTGACTGATATTTAATTGTGATGGTGTGGTTATCGTTTTTTCTAAAACTAATTCACCATTTATATTGATAATATTCAATCGAACTGATTGCTTTTGACTGCTTTTTATGGACAAATAGGCATTTGCAGGGTTCGGAAACAAAACTAAATCCAAATTTTCTGACACTTGTAAAACATTGTTGGGTTGTGTAATAGAATCACAATTTGGGCCTATATAAAGAGGCGTATGGTAATTTATAGCGTTCTCCGTGTAGCAAAGCGGATAATAGTAGTAACTGTCATTGTAGGCACGCGTACAAATATTGTACAAATACCAATCAAAATCGGGAATAAATTTATCATAAAGATTGAAACGGAAAAACGCCAAAGTATCTCTGCTTGAACGTGGCAAACATTTTATTCGACACGCATACCGTTTGATACCATTACCAACTACAACCGAATCAACAAATACATTTGCAACTGTATAACTAAAGTTGCCTATAAACTCTTTTATATCAAACGAATCGCTTACGATATAGCGATTTTTAAACAAAAAGCTCCATTTCTTATTAAATTCATTATAATCAAAAATGGAATCACCTCTTTGTTGAAAATAGATAAACTCCGAGTAAACGGTATTATTTATCTTACTTTTTCTCGTTATTTTTATTTTTCGGCAAGGCTCACCATTGCATAAAGTATCTTTTTGCGGATTGAATACTGCACTACCTTCACCACCCAAAGCAGTGTAAGCGGCATTCGTCGTTGAGCCAATCGGCATAAATTCAGTTTGAGAGAACCCATTTATGCTGTAAAGTAGTATGATAAGTAAGGTTTTGATTTGTTTCATCTTAGTATTTGGTTAAGAGTTTTACAAAATTCGACATTTCATAACCAAACGGTTATCTTGCCAAACATTGTCTGGACTGATATACGTGTCATTATAAGGCAAAACGATATTGGATTGGGCTAAAATATCGCGGACAAATTCGCTGCAAATATAGTCACGATTGTCGCTTCTCTTAGTAATTTTAAACAATATGCGAATCATAATACGAATGATTTCATAGTTATCATATGGACGTGTCAATTCATCTAACCCGAAGCTAATACCGTTGTTTAAGTCGGTTTTACTGAGGGGTGTCAACAGCTGCGCCAAGGCAATTTGCCCTTTATAAGGCTTCATTTTACCTTTATAATCGTATAAATATTTGGACAATGGAATCATTCTGACCCCAACGAAAGGTTCTGCCTCTAAAACTAAGACCCGTTGCAACTCCTCGTCTTTGTAAATAATCGCAACATGACTCCATGTACTTTTTGTCAACCGCTGGATTATGCCAGAAAATAAATAACTCCCTGAACCGAAAAACAAGTCACCTGTTTTCAGTTCATTTCTAATGGCTTCATAAGAAACAATGGGTAGTTCTGTTAATCCCTTTTTTGAGATACTGCTTGCCATACTTTTTTCAATTAAAATTTTGCGCTTTAACACTGCAAATAAACTACAATTAGCAATTTTCATGATGGCTTTTGAAAAAAAATGATAAAAAAACCGTATTTTGTAACCTTAAAACAGGATTCAAATTCATACTTTTACCAATTAAAATCAAAAGTTATGACAAAAAGGAAAACACGGAGTTATCACGCACCTACGACAAACTCGAATCGTACTTCTAAAGAACCGAGTAAAGCACAACGTATCAGAGACACGAAAGATGCTAAAAAGTTTTTTATCGTTTTAATCATTGGAACGATACTTTTGGTGTCGTTTCTGTACTTTATCTTTGTTCGTAGGGGGTGATTTATGCCATTGCACTCTGATAAAATGCCTTACAAAATCTAAGTTGTAAGGCATTATAATCAATTAATAATTCTTTTTTGAAAAAATAGATACTTTTGTACAAAGATTCTTACCTTTTA
>JANMJN010000290.1:0-2883 GCA_031371355.1 Saprospiraceae bacterium | reverse complement strand
AACGTGAACAACTTTCACCTTTTAAAAATGAATTGTTGAATATTTATGACCATGAACCCACAGAAGAACAAATGTTAAAATTAGAAGATTTTTTGTTCAAACTGTTTAACAACCTACTGAATAAGTTTGATGATAAAAAAGAAGCGGAATTGGTCGCTTAATCAAATCAAATGTCGGCGTGGCTTGAAAGTCGTGCCGACATTTCTTTTTTACCCCCCTCAGTATTTTGATAGCTTAATGTCCCATAAAGTCCTCTAATGCTTGTCCATTGAAAACATAAGGTTTGGCTTCTGTCAGCACAAAGACGATACGGCAAATATCTGTACTGCTTGGATTCCGCCACTTGTGAATCGTGCCGCGCTGAACGATAATACCGCCTTGCCCGATTGTTTTGACAACACCATTGTCCAATTCCAATTCGATTTCGCCACTGATGATGATACCATAATCAATGCTACTGGAACGGTGCATCGGCGACGAACGATTGGGCAACATATCCACTATCCGTATAACCGAACCGCCTTTGAGGGTTAGACCTGCATCGCGTTTTGCCCCATCGGTTTCATCGTTTAAGTCGGCGGGGACGTTTAGTGTTGTCCAAATTGTCCGAAATGCTGCGTCGCCCGAAGGAATGACAACGGTTTCAAATAATTCATCGTCCGTAAAAACGGCTGCGCCATTGTCGGCGTGACCTGTTACGACTCTTCTGATTTTTTCTGCCATTTTATTGATTTTTAATGATTTATACTGAGGGGTGTCAATTTCCATTAAGTCGTGTCACCTAACTGTCATTAAGTCGTGTCACATGGAATTTAATTAGATACTAAAGTTTGAAATATGTTTTGATTGTAGTACAATATCTACAAAATTTCATTGAAAATCAATATTTTAGCGAGTCACAAAGCAAAAACGCCCTAACTTGTGAAAAAAATACTGACAATGAAAAAGACAAGTTTAGAAGAGCGCAAAGCGATAGAAAAAGGTCTATCAGAAGGTAAAAGTTACGGCTGCATAGCTCAAGAGCAATCGTTAACTTTACGTGTTGTCCGTAAATGGGGGCAAGTCATAAAAAAAGGGGTTCATTAGAGAAGCCGATGGGTCGTCCCTACAGAGGGATACTCAGTAGTTTTGCGCCTCAAATGCGGGAATACATAGACAAATATCGCCCTTCACGAGAAGGTTGGAGTGCGACAACAATCTCTGTTGAATTAGGTTTGGACGGATCAATGAGTGACCAATGCCAACCTAGCCATAGCAGTATTAGTCGTTATTTACGGAGCGCAAAACGGACAAAGCGTTATCGAAGAAACGTTGATTCACCGACGAGTCCTTTTATAGAGACGACGCGAGCGCATGAGGTTTGGCAATTAGATGCAGAGGGCACCAAAAAAGTGTCGCGTGTTGGTTGGGCATCGCCCATCAATATCAAAGACATAGAAACAAAAGTGTTTATCATGTCTTACCCTTGTTGCGTACCAACAGCTACTAATGCCCCCAAAACCATTGATTATCAATGGTCTTTACGATTGGCTTTTATGGAATGGGGTATGCCAATATACTTACAAACAGATCATGGCAGTGTATTTTATGACAATAAAAGTCGTTCCCCTTTTCCAACCCCGCTTTACCTCTGGCTTTTAGGTTTGGGTATTAATATTGTTTTTACACCTGTTGGGAAGCCTCAAAAACAAGGTATGGTCGAAAGGTCACATCAAACATTACATGATCAATTGACACCAGGTATTCTGTTAAGCACACCCGATGAACTTTTTGATTTTTACCAAAATCGTCGCCAAAGGCTTAATGAACACATACCTGCTTCAGCAACACACAAATTGCCCCCTTTAGTCAATAGACCAGATGCTTGTAATCCTTTAAAAATTTATCACCCTTTAGAGGAGAACAAGATTTTTGATAAAAATAGAATACAAACCTATTTACAGAATCAAACGTGGTTTCGTTTAGTGGCAGCCAATAAAAATTTTTCTATTGGCGGACAACTCTACCATTTGCCCACAGCTAAACCAAATTCCGAAATTTCTATCAAGTATAATACACCATTAGATGGCTTTGACTGTTTTGACCCTAATGGCGTATTACTTGATTTTTGTCCCGCTAAAAAACTGAATTTCAATGAACTTGCTGGTGATATGAACCAATTTAATACTTGGATAAAAAATAGAATTTTATTAAAACATTAAATTACCGCGACACGACTTAATGACAGTTAGGTGACACGACTTAATGGAAATTGACACCCCTCAGTAATTTGCGCCCTCGTGAACTGCCATTTCGTCAGTCCAAACGCAGTCATCAGCCATTTTTTCATTTAAACAAATTAAAAAACAAGACAAAACTGCCATTCTGCCCTTTTTTTTGGCATGGCACTGCCTTTGCTTATGAATAGTGTTTTCAAGATAGAAAAAAATCATTCAAAAAAAATAACTAATAACTAATAACCAATAACAAAGTTATGGGCAAAATTATCGGTATAGATTTAGGAACAACCAACTCTTGCGTTGCCGTTATGGAAGGCAACGAACCCGTCGTCATCGCTAACGAGGAAGGGCGTAGAACCACCCCCTCAGTAGTCGCGTTCATGCCAAATGGCGAGCGCAAAATTGGCGACCCCGCTAAGCGTCAAGCGATTACGAACCCCACAAAAACGGTTGCGTCTATCAAACGTTTCATGGGTCAACGGTATAGCGAAGTGCAAAACAAGCACGAAGTCGAACGGGCAGCTTATAAAGTCATACGCGGCGACAACGATACCCTTCGCGTAGCAATTGACGACCGCAACTACACGGCGCAAGAAATCAGCGCGATGGTGTTGCAAAAAATGAAAAAAATTGCTGAAGACTTTTTGGGTCAAGGCGTGACAGA
>JANMJN010000274.1:0-8510 GCA_031371355.1 Saprospiraceae bacterium | reverse complement strand
TCCATGCAAAGCTGAGGATACCTGTGCCACCTGTCGCATTTAGAACGATAGCGCCCGTTGATTCACCTTTACATTTGACATTCGTTACTGAGGGGGTCAATGTCAATAGCGCAGGTTGCGTAACTTCATAACTTGTGTTTTTTGAACAACCACTCGCATCCGTTACCAACAAGTTGTAAGTGCCAGCACGAAGTACATCAATCATTTGGGCAGAAAAATTGAACCCGCCTGGACCTGTCCAACTATAAGTCACTGCGCCAGAACCGCCCGAAGAAGAAGCTCTTATGGAGCCGTCATTCCCTCCGTTACATTTGATATTTACAATGGTTGGATTTCCGATGACAAGAGTGGATGCTGTATCTGTTAAGGTAACTGACTTGGTTGCCGTACATAATTTACTGTCCTTTACCGTCAGCGTATATTGTCCTGCACTCAAATTACTAATATTTTGAGTGCTCGCCGTATAGTTTGAACCCGCCCAAGCAAATATATTTGTACCATTACCGCCTGTAACACCTGAAATCGTAATCGAACCTGTTTGTGAACCACACTTTGTATGACGAATGGTTGCAGTCCCGATTAGTAAACTATCTGGTTCGAGAATGGTATCTTTTCTTGTTACAGAACAGCCTTTTGAATCCGTAATGGATACAGAATATGCGCCTGCTGGAACATTGGTTAGGTTCTGAGATGTAGCAGCATTGCTCCAGAGATAGGTGTACTGAGGGGTCGCGCCTGTGACCGTTAAGGTAATGCCACCAGTTGATTGTCCTTTACACGTCGCACTCGTCAATTGGCTTGATGTACTAAAAGCCGTTGGTGCTGTTATTGTAAAACTGTCCGTTTTAGTTAATGAACCACTCGTAATGGTTACTTTATATGTGCCTGCGACAACATTCGAAATGTCTTTAGTTGTTGCATTATTGCTCCATTGGTATGTATAAGTCCCAGAACCGCCTGACACGGTCAAAGTGACACCGCCATCAGTTCCTGCGGGACAAGTCACATTTTTTATGGTTGAAGAGGCGCTGATAGGTGTACTAACACTACCTGCAACACTGATACTGCCTTGTCTGTATGTCGCTGGTACAGTATTCAAGTCACCATCTTTGATGGCTTGTTTTTGTCCATAAGCACCAAATCGGAAAAGACTTGAGGTGCCTGGACCTCCTGTATATTTAAAACACACTTGTATTAAAGCTGTACTATCAGGCAAAGTCACACCATTACCCGTAGGTGTTACCCATAAAAAACGAAGCGTGCCAGAAGGACTATTGTTAAACCCATTACTTGCGCCCCCAGCTGTGCCCAGTGAGTCAACGCCCAAGCTTGAATTCATCAATTTAGCAGACAAAAATGTCATTTTCGTGGAATCAAAAAACATAGCAAAAGTCATCGTTGCGATATTAGTAAAACTCGCTGTTTTGACTATGACACATACATTATCATTTTGATTAACGACATGATTTGTTGCTGTAAATACCAAGCCCGTGCTTTGTTGTCCTGAACTGATATTGACAGTACCACTAACTCCGTTCATAGCTACCCGCACGGAGCTACCTGCAGCCACTTGATATATGGATGCGCTATCGAAAGTCACTGTCGATGAAGTGCTATTTGCCCCAATTGCTGTGTAGCAGACCCTATAAAGAACATCACCATTCGTAATACTCTTTGACGTACCACTGGCAGCCGTCCAATTAAGAGCCAAGCGCCCACTTGCTTGAGTTGAATTGAAATTACCAGCCGTAAAGCCGATGGTATTGTTCATGACTGAAATCGAGTCGAAGCGTAGAATGGCTGGATTCCATTTAGTCACCCATAGGGCTGAATTGATATTCGTAAAATCGTTGGCTGTAACATTTACACACACTTTAGATTGTGTGGGTACAGTTTGCGAATTTGTTGCTTGCACTGTTACCGGCGTAGATGTCGAGCCGGGAGGGTTGCCAAGGTTACCAAATGCGGGAGTCACAACCGTAGAAGGATGCTGGACGACTTCAATAGATGTATTCGTTGAAGAAAATTTTGCCCAATAATTTGTTGAGGCTGCCTTGACTTTCAAACGCAACCGGAAAATGTTTTGTCCGTTTGGCAATGTTCGCCCAGCTCCTCCAGTTGAATTCCAACCAATAATGACAGTATTTCCGCCAAAAGCATTCGAACCAAAGTTCGATGGATCAACCATATTAACATTGTCCAAGGAAACGTATGTGAAAAGAAGCGGGTCCCATTCAATAGCATATTGAAAACTCACGATATTCGTGAAATTCGTTACCGCTATTTGTAATGAAACGGTGTCACCGACCGCCGGAGTCGGATTTAAGTTACTCGGCGACATTGCGAAAGTTACTTGTTGGGCTTTCACAGCAATAGCCGTGAAACAAAGCAACCCAAGTGCGAAGACGATTTTTGTAAAGACTCTTCTTGCCATAGAGTTGGAGTTTGGGAACGTTAGAAAATAAATTTTCAATAGAACAAGCCTAAATGACTTGTCCTAATTTGCTAAAAATCAATGGTTTATAAAATACTTTCCAAAGCTTCAGGTCTATTGGAAAGCTATGCTTGTGCAATTTATTAGGACTACACAATTATCTTTTTCAAAATTGAAATATCAATTTTTTATGAACACTTTGCTATCATATCCGTGCTGTGTTCTGATACTATAAACATATATGCCGCTTACAAGTACCCCCTCAGTATCTACGACCCATTCATGCTTTCCGGCATTATAAAAGCCTTTTTTTTCTAATAATTTTTGACCTTTAAAATCATAAACAGCCAAAATCACATTGCTTGATTCCTGTAAATCAAAAGGAATGACTGTTTGATTGTGGAACGGATTCGGAATATTTTGCATAAGTTGAAAATCCGAAGCATCTGTATTTCTATCCCTTTCTTCTTTCGTTGCCGTTGTCCCTAACTTGATACTGCCCTCTTGAGTTGTCACAGGTACACTCGCTAATTGTGCATTACTGGCTTTGATTTGAGTCGGTGAAGTCACATATTGAAGCGGGCTGTTCATTCCATTCGCACCGATGGCTTTAAAAACGATCTTAAAAATCTCTAAACTATCTATTATTTTCAAACCGCTATTGCTGCTCGAAATCCAAACAAAAGTCAATTTTCCTTGCGAAATATTTGAAAAACCGAATTCTTCTGTGATAGCACTTGGCGGAAAGCCGCCCAATGTATCAACACGTCCAAAACTCAATATAGAAGGATTCCAAGACATAGTAAACTGCAAAGTCGAGAGTGTATCCCGAGACTTTACGCGCAATTCTACAACAACAGAGTCACCAGACTTCACCATCTTGGTCGGTGCAACAAGTGTCACTTGTGCCGCAATAGCAGTTGTTAGAAAAATCAATATTATGATGAAGAAGTAAGTATGCTTCATCTTTCGGTTTTGCTTAAAAATGTTCAAAGAATTATAGGGTTCGCATTCGACAAGTTATAGCGCAAATTTCAAAATTAATATTCCAAGATTCAATAAATTGCTTTTTAAAATTTGAAAAATAGCATTTGAAATATTTCTATAAAGTGTATTAATATCATAATGCATCAGAATGGAACAGAAAACACAGAAATACCCTTGACATTATTGCAGCAATGCAACACTTCAACCCTAACAGAAAAAAACAGGCTTAATCGAATGGAAAAGATTAAGTGAGCAGATTATACTATAAGATTCGGTTAGCTTGCGCTTGATCATGTACATGGGAAAATATTGGTTTTCAAGAAAACAGATAAATATATGTTCTTATCGGATATAAAACTGGTGCAAAGCTATGCAGTTTTTCGATGAACAATATACCCTATTTAGGGTATTTTTATAAAAAAAGGTCATTACCATGTGTTAATTTATCGTTTATCATGATAAAAAACACGGTAATGACCTTCGAAATGCAATTATATTAGGTGATTATCATAAGCTACTCTAATCAAAGAAGCCGTTGAATTGACACCTATTTTTCGCATGATATTCTTTCGATGCACGGCTGCCGTTTGCTCACTAATATACAGTTCTTTTGCAATAGAACCATTATTTCGAGCTTGCGTTATCAGCCTCAACACTTCTAATTCGCGTTTCGTTAGCTGGAACTTTTTTTGGAAAATATCCTCAAAAGTTGTCGTCTCAGAATGATGATTTGCAACGCTTACACCTTTTCCGACATAGACTTCACCGCCCAATATCGTTTCAATAGCACGCAGTAATTCATCTTTGTTACTGCTTTTGAGTAAGTAACCATCTACTTTCTGGTCAAAAGCCGATTTGATGATTTTAGGGTCATCGTACATCGTCAGTACGAGAATACGCGTACCTTTCAAGGATTTGCGTACATCTTGTAATACCTCCAAACCATTTTTAGTTGGAATGTTAATATCCAAAATAAGTAAATCGGGGCGGTTGCCCTTGAGCAATTCAAGTAGTTCAATGCCTGTGTAGGCGACACCGACTATGTTGAAATGGTACGCATCTGTTGATTGTAACAACAGTTTTAGGCTCTCTACGAATAATTGGTGGTCATCTGCGATGACGACGTTGAGCATCTTATGATCGCGTTTTTCGGTCATGGGAAAAGACGTTTTTTTTAACTTTTCACAAGGACTTGTCGCTGTGATTTTGTTGTGTAATTTTGTTAATAATTGTTTTCTCTTTTAACTTTCTCTAAAGTAATGTTCCAAATATAGATGTCGTCATTAGTTTTTCTTTGTTTGATAAATGAACAATTGTGACAATTAGAACTTTTTATTATCTCAATAACCATACATTTATAAAACATACACTATGAAATAGTTGGAAAATCAAAATTAAAAATTGTAGCCCTGATAACAAACTTATTCGAAACATTTTTTTAAAATTGATATGCAACACCTTATCCTTAATTCTCGTTTTTAAACTTAGTTTTGCAACAAAGTCTCTTGTAATATTGTCATTATGACAACAAACATACCCTATTGTCGTAAAAAACCATGCCACTTTGTACTTTATGATTTTGTATTGTTTTTTGTATTGAACGATTCAAAATGGATATTTAAAAGAAAAAACAATACAATCAACTGATTTAACTTTAATTGTGTATTAGAAAAACATTGAAACTCAAAATAAAATGCAATTTCTTTTTCCTGCTTTCTTATTTGCGCTCGCAGCTTTAGCGATTCCAGTTATCATTCACTTATTTCATTTTCGTCGTTTCCGAACGGTTTATTTTACCAATGTTCGCTTCCTACGTGAAGTGAAAGAAGAAACTTCTAATCGTCGAAAACTTCGTGATTTGCTCGTACTGTTGATGCGTTGCTTAGCCGTTGCATTGCTCGTTTTGGCATTTGCACAGCCTTTTTTGCCCCGAAATACTGAGGGGGTCAAAAAAGGAGAACAAGCGGTCTCGATTTATCTGGACAACTCTTTTTCTATGAATGCCCTTTCAAAAGACCTATCTCTCCTAGAAAAAGCTAAGCAAAAAGCATATGAAATTGTCCAAGCTTATGCCAATAATGATAAATTTCAAATCTTAACCAACGATTTTGAAGGACGACACCAAAGGCTTGTATCCAAAGAAGAGGCTATTGGTTTTATTGACGAAGTCAAAACAACCCCATCAGTACAAGAGCTTTCTAAGGTACTAACACGGCAACAACAAGCCCTTAATTCCAGCAATGCACCGAACAAAACGGTATTCATTTTATCCGATTTTCAGAAAAACGTGACAGATATTCCCAATTTTAAAGACACCACTTTAGACATCAATCTCGTTCCACTTACTGCTGTTCAGGAAAAAAATATCGCTATTGACTCCGCTTGGTTCGAATCGCCGATTCAAATGATGGGTCAAACCAATCCACTTATCGTTCGTGTAACCAACTATACAAGCGAAAATGCCGAAAATATCAAGTTGAGTTTAAAACTTGATGGACAAGATAAACCCGTTGGTTTGCTCAATATCAAGGCTCATTCAAGTGTGGAAGATACTGTAAATATCACTATTTTGCGTACTGGATGGCACGAAGCGGATTTGGCTATCACCGATTTTCCTGTTCAGTTCGATGACCATTTATTTTTCACCTTCAATGTACCACCTCAAATCAATGTTTTAGTTATCAGTGACGGTGGGGGCAATCGTTTTTTAGAATCAGCCATGGCAGGTGTTCGCTCCTTTAAAGTAGCTAACCAATCAAGCGGCAACGTTCAATATTCTCAATTTCCGCAGTATCAGATGGTCGTTTTGAGCAATTTAGTCTCGATTTCATCAGGACTTGCTGCTGAGTTGACCCAATATGTAAAAAATGGCGGCAACGTCATTACTTTTCCTGCCCCCTCAGTAGATTTGACATCTTACACCAATTTTTTCAATTCTTTACAAGCCAATAACCTAAATGGATACGAAAATACACCACGCGAAGTTGCTACCGTCAACCTCGATGAGTTTATTTTCAAAGATGTCTTCACGAATAGTCAAGTCAACATGAAATTGCCCTCCACTACGGGCAATTATAGATTGACAAACAGAAATGGTGAAAACATTTTGACCTATCGAGATGGTTCAAGCTTCGTTACTAAAAACCGCATCGGGCAAGGTAACATATATATATGTGCTGCGCCACTCGACGATAAGGTTTCGACCCTTGCCCGTTCAGGCGAAATTTTTGTCCCCATGCTCTACAAAATGGCAATTTCTTCTGCTAAAGAATGGAAAATTGGCTATACAATTGGTAAAGACGATTACCTCGAAGCGGACTCAAAAGGTATCATTGGCGAAAAAGCCTATAAAATGAAAGGTTCAAAAGAAGAGTTTATCCCCGAACAGCGTATTGTGGCGGGCAAAGCGATATTAGGCGTAAAAGAGGGCATTAAAGAAGCGGGTTTTTATGACCTTTTCACACGTCCCGACTCGGTTTTATACAAATTCGGCTTCAATTTCGATCGCCGCGAATCCGTTTTGGATTACTATGATGTTAAAAGTTTAAAAACATACGAGCGTAAAAATCTCAAAGTTTTTGATGAAACCATAGAAGCCAATTTCACCTCAATTGTCGGTGAACGCAATCAAGGCGTTACCCTTTGGCGTTGGTGCTTAATATTCGCATTGATATTTTTAGCCATAGAAACTAACTTACTTCGTTTTTGGAAAGTCTAACAGCCCTGAAAAGTCGATATGTATTAACATAGGGTAACGCCCTATGAAATAATATGAATTAGTTTTTATTTACAATTTTTTCAACACCAAAACGTCGAAATACTGAGGGGGGCAAATTCTTCTCCGTATTATTAACAATAAATCATAAAATGTTAGAAGTCAATAATTTAACGAAAACATATCGAAGTGGTGGCAAACAGCTAACCGTTTTGCACGAAGTCAGTTTTAAAATAAGCGAAGGCGATTCGTTTGCCATCGTCGGTCCATCGGGTTCTGGCAAAACAACTTTGCTTGGTTTATGTGCAGGGCTTGATAGAGCTTCTTCGGGCTCGGTTTCTCTCAATGGCATTGCCCTCGATAATCTGAACGAAGATGAAAGGGCTGCGGTTCGTAACCAATATGTGGGCTTTGTTTTCCAAAATTTCCAACTCATACCGACATTGACAGCCCTCGAAAATGTCATGGTGCCACTCGAATTAAGGGGTGACTCAGGTGCAGAAAAAAAGGCAATGATTCTTTTAGAAAAAGTAGGTCTCGCCGACCGTCACGATCATTATCCCTCTCAATTGTCTGGTGGCGAACAACAACGTATCGCTATTGCTCGTGCATTTTCAAACAGCCCAAAAATACTTTTTGCGGATGAACCGACTGGTAACCTTGATGCGGATACACGCGAAACGGTTGAAAACCTCTTATTTGAACTCAATCGAGCAGCTGGGACGACCCTTGTATTGGTCACACACGACTTAGATTTGGCGGCAAAAACCAATCATATTTTAAAGCTAAAAGGTGGGAAAGCCATCGCTTAGTTTTTCAAAAAAGAGAGAAACCATGAAAAAAAATAAAGCATATCAAGGTAAAATGTCGTTTTTTCGATAAATTTGCTCAGTATTCTCTGTTTTTTATTTGTCTTTATTTTAAAAAAATAAAAAAATTTCTCTACTATGAAAAAGTGGTTACTCATTTTCAGTCTCAACATACCCCTCAGTATGGCAGCGCAAAAAGAGGCTAAAATCAGCATGGAAGTGTCGAGCGATACGATTGGGTTGAACAACACACTTGAAGTCGTCATTACTGTCGAAAATGCAAAATCTAAACGGTTTAATCCGCCTACATTCGATGGTTTCGCCGTGCAAGGTCCTTCAACCTCTACGAGTATGAGCATCATCAATGGCGATATGACAGAGAGTGCAACTTATACTTTTTACCTTACACCACGCAAAAAAGGGACGTTCAAAATAAACTCCGCAAGCGTTGATACTGAGGGGGGCGTTTTGAAAACAGAAGAAAAAGAAATCATCGTCGTTGAGAGCTTTGAAAGCCATCTGCGTCGGACCGTAATAATTGCGAAAATACTCGACGGTTTCGACG
>JANMJN010000237.1:0-6520 GCA_031371355.1 Saprospiraceae bacterium | reverse complement strand
GGTCAACGCTTGTTTGTAGCACCGAATCGCCTCCGCTTTATTCTTTTGCCGCACGTATATATCGCCCATATCGTTCCACGCCACGACAATATTGGGGAATGATTGGGTATAAAATTGATATAAAAGCAAGGCTTTGGCATCCTTATTTTCTTCCGTGAGCACTTGACCAACTGCCAAGAGAATCATATCGTCATCAACCGATATGTTTTCTTGCTTTAAGGCGACGGTTAAGTCCGTTGTGGTGGGTTTTTCCAAAATATCATAAATCTGTTTGGACATGGGGCTTTCAAATTTTGGCTGCATCGCCAACGCATCTTGCTCAATCACGCCTTTGAAATACAATTGGGTCACATTTGGCAGCACTTTGTTTGTGTTGATGCTGCTTTCGTTTGTCACCATATAAAAAACCAGTCCTTCTTCGGGCAAACGAATCAACCGCGCGTGGTAAATACCGTTGCTGCCGCCGTTGTCAATCAATTTTGTATTGCGTCTGCTTTTTGAAATATTGCAACCATAACCAAAAGACGACTGTCCGTTGTAGCCTTCTTCCAAAATATGCGGCGTAAACATCGTTTTTATCGTCGCTTCGCTCAAAATGGTGTAGTTAGTAAAGCTATTCGCCCACAAAAACATATCGTTTAAGGAGGCTTCGAGACCGCCGTTGCCTTTCAGATTCCAATAAGGTCCCCCACCCGCTTTTGCAAAATGCTCTTGATGCGTTCCCCACGCCTTTCCGTTCTGATAACCGACCGCAATCGTATCATTTGCCGACTGCGGAAAACGATAACCAATGGCTTTTATACTGAGGGGGTCGAAAAGAGCCGTTTTTAAATAGGCTTCGTAATCCATACCCGTTATTTGTTCAATAATAATAGCCAAAATACTCATATTGACATTGGAATAAACAGCTTTTTCGCCCGCTTTAAAGGCTAAAGGTTCGTCGAAAGCCCTTTTCAAGAACGCATCGGTCTTGATGATTTCATAATCACCTTGGTCATCTTTTAGAAATTCATGAAAACCCGACGCGTGTATCAATAAATGATGAATCGTGATGCCTGCTTTGTCAGCTGGCACATTTGGAAAGAACTTTTTAAGCGGGTCTTGTACGTTCAATTTGCCTTGTTCGACCAATTTCATAATCGCCGTTGCGGTAAAAGCCTTAGTGATGCTGCCCATTGAGGCTAAAGTGTTGGCGGTAAAAGGTATTTTCTGTTCCTTATTCGCCCAACCATAACCTTTGCACAGGGCTTTTTGTCCATCTTTGATAATCAAAAGACCGCCAGAAAAGTTTTGTTCGATAGATAATTTTGTTAGGTAATTGTCTATCAGAGTGATATTCTTATCAGTATTTTCTTTGGTTTTACTGAGGGGTTGTTGTGCGAGTGCATAAGCTGTTTTTATGCAAAACAGAAAAGAAAGTAAAAGCAGTTTTTTCATGACATTCGTATTTTATGATACATAAATAAACACAAAAATAGCTTTACTTTCAGAAACAAGGGGTTAATTGATGGATATGGATGGTTAATTTTGGTTAAAACAATAAGTCATCTGTAAGCATCAAAAGTCATCAGTATGAAGCCGATAATTTTTGTAAAACATCAACGGCTTTTTGTCCTAAATCATATGGCACAAATATATGGTCATGGTAATAACCCGCCACAACATTGCAGGAAATCTGATTGTCTGCCAAGGCATTAGAAAAGGCTGCCGTTAAACCCACTGCTTCTAAGGCGGAATGAATACGCAAGGTTATCCAAGCCAAAACGGCGGTGTATTCAAAACCGTTTGCATCAGCATAAGCTTTTTCAACAACTATGGTGATACCTTCTTTTTCTTTAAAGAAGAAAAGGATGTGTGGTAGGTCTAATGTCGTTTGAAGCGGCATTAAACAAAAAACATACAGCCCATCATTCAGAACGGGCTGCATGTTTTTTATCAAAACGAATAGATTTGTTTCTCCGTGCATATTATTATATGCTCATTTTCAATTCGTAATGCTCCACAAGCGGCGGATTCTCGAAAAAAGGTCCGATTAAAGCGCGCCATTCTTTGAATAATTCAGAACCTCTGAACCCCTCAGTATGCGCCTCCAAAGTTGCCCATTTGATGAGTAAAACATAACGATTGTCTCGCTCCATACATTTTTGAAACTCATGCCCGATATAGCCTGCTGATTGGCTAATAACATGTTGCGCTTTTTCTAAATTTGTTTCAAAATCGGCATTTGTGCCTTGTTTAATGTCAATTGTTGCTAATTCTAAAACCATAAAATAATGATGAATGATGAATTATAAATGATGAATGATGAATTTTATAATGGTTTAAGGAAGTTGTTTTTGAACACTGTTTATATCAATAATCTCTCGCAATTCAACCAAGTCTTCAAATTGCTTATAATCAAAATACTTTTTGGCAAACTGATAATAATGTGCCATTGGAAATTGTGGCAACGCTAAACTCAATGATTTTGCAAAATCCTTTCCTTGAAACCAAATTAAATATTGTTAAACTCATCTTTTCAAACTCGACAAATATTCTACCACATCGCGTATTTCTCTTTTTGTCAAAATCTCGCCCATCGGCGGCATACTGGACGGTAAGTTTTGTCTTTTTTCAATGCGCGCAGTAGCTATCACCAAAGGTTCTGCATCAGAGGTTTTGATAATCAGTTCGTCGGCAGTTTCTTTTGTTAAAACGCCAATAACTTCCTGTCCGCCTTTGAGTTTTAGGGAAATACTGCCGTAACCGGGTGCAATCCGCGCACTGGGGTCTATCAATGCTTCTAATAATTGTTCTCGAGTCAAAGTATTCGCAATACGTGTCAAAGGTGGACCAACATTGCTGCCACCGTTTCCAACCGTATGGCAACGCACACATTGTGCCGTCGAATTAGTATTGAAAATATTTCTGCCTTCTACCCAACTTCCGCCGTAAAGTGCATCAAAATAAGCGGCTATCATCGCATTATCGGGTTTAATCGTGGCTAATTTCGCTTTTAAGGTTTCAGACCCTGTCGCTTCAACCGCTTCATTCAGTTCCAAATTCAGGTTGGGCGACAGCTTTTTGTCTTTCATCTTATTGACTAAATCATCGAGAATAGACTCTGTTTTGTCTTTGTCCAATTTGCTCATCACCACCAAAAGTTTCTGCTGTTCTTTGATACTGCCTTTTGAAAAAATGCCTTCTGCGATGGTCGCTAAACTGCTTTTTGAAACCGTTGCATTGCTCAATAAACCCAATGCCACCGTCCTAACATTATCATCTTTATCTTCCATGCCTGTTTTGACAATAGACTCTATTTTCGCATATTTCAACGCATTCAAAGCGGGTAAAATCGCCATTTTCACCTTACTTTCCTTGGTATTGGCAAAAATTTGAGCTAATGCGTCGTTTGATTCAGTAATGTTCAAGTTTGCCAATAGACCTGAAACGGCAATCAATGTTTCTGGATTGGTTTCCTTCAAAAAAGAAGCGATAAACGGCTGCACTTTTGCCCGAATGACTGAGGGGTCTCTTTCGATTTTTCCGCGAAAACGTCCGTCCACTCTATCCAATACTGAGGGGTCCGCCCAACTGCCTAAAGTGGCTAATGCTTCCGCTTGCATATTGTCTTTGATGTCCGTTCTCCTTGAAAAAGCGATTAAAATGTCCATTACTTTATCCGTTCCGACCCGTAAGGCGGCATTGATGGCACGTCTCAACAAAGGTTCGTTGGTAAATCTTTTTTCATTTAAGGTCGCTGCTAAAGCGGGTAAAGCCTGTGGAATAGACAAATCATCATTAATGCCTCGTGCTGCTTCTGTGACGATGTATTCGTCTTTATCATTCAAAAACAAAGCAATTTGAGGGTTTGCCAATCGTCTTAAAACCAAAACGGCAGCCGTGCGCAAAGCCTTGCTTTCGCTGTTTTTTAAGGCAATTATGGGTTCAACTTGTCCAATACGCGTTAAAGCCAAAACGCCTGCATGACGGATATAAAGGTCTTCATCGTTGTTCGCTTTCAACATCTTTATAAGCGGTTCAACAGCCATTTGATGTTTCAATTGACCCAATGCCTCCGCTGCAAAAAAGGTCAAACGGGCATTTGTATTCGTTAAAAACGGTATTAAATCATTACCTACGCTTGTAATTTCTGCATCGCCCAACATTTTTATGGCTTGAACGGTGATTTCAGCGTCTTTGTCTTTTAGTAAAGGCAATAGAGAACCCGCATAGTTTTTATCTTTCCGCATCAATTGACCAATGCCCCAAATACCATGAATGCGACCCAATTGATTGTCGGTTTGATACACCGCTTTGTTCAACATATCAAAGCCTTTTTGACCGCGACTGACCAATTCGAATTGCGCTTTTTGGCGAATCCTTTTGTCCGAATACATCAACAAAGTATAAAGCTGTTCGGGTGTTTGCTTGGCATAATCCAACTGCATCAGGCGCTGTGTTTCTAAACGTTGAGCAGCCAAATCGTTCTTGTCCTTCGTGACATCCAACTTCCAAACACGCCCATAATTCTTTGTATTCCAACCATTTATCCAATCCGCCACATACAAGGCACCATCGGGTCCGAACTTTATACCTGTTGGCAAAACACCACTCAGTATGTCCTTTTCACCATCTAAGACAAAAGATGCGCCTTTGGGTTTCAAGCCAAAAGACCAGATATGAGAACTGCTTGGACTGCCCACAAACTCCACCAAAAAGAACTTATTTTTCCATTCTAAACCCAAAGCTGTTCCGGGATTATACACCATGCCTGTTGGTCCATTGTGATAATTCTGAATCGGCGGAATGATATACGCCGCTTGACCTTTCCAATGCGGAACAGACAATTTTTCATCCATCCACACCTTATAAGTATTGTTTTTTGGGTCTGTGTATTTGCCATATTGCCAATTGGAACGCCAGCCCGCATCGGAACCCTCGACAACATGCACCAAACGCTCGCTTTCTCCGGGGTGGTCGCCGTCGTTGTCCGATGAAATCAAGTTGCCGTATTGGTCAAAATCAAACTCGTGGGTGTTGCGTAAGCCCGTTGCAAATATTTCGTAGTCGCTACCATCGGGATTGGCACGTGAAATGAATCCAGAATTGGGATTTTCTAAAATACGACCATCAATCGTTTTCACCGTACCGCCAATGTCACCTATATTCCAATACAAACGACCATCGGGACCTTCAACAATACCTGATAAATTGTGTCCACTAAAGCCAATATGCACGCCGTAACCTGTACTAATGGACGTTTTTTTATCCCAAACACCGTCTCCATTTTTATCTTCTAAATGCCAAATATCAGGCGCACAGGCAATAAAAGCATCTTTGGAGCGCACCAATAAACCGGCGGCAATGTCAGAGACTTCATCTGAAAAATCTTTTAAAACACGCATCGCCACATCTGCGAAACCATCTTTATTGGTGTCTTCTAAACGCCACACTTCTTCTTTTTCGACTGCCAAATCACGCCAATCGTGGTAGCCATCGTTGTTCAAGTCTTTCAACCAATCGTTTTCAGCACTTTTTTCTGTGGCAAAGGTTTTGTGTAAAAAAGCCCGTCTTTCATCCACATTTTTCAGTGAAATAGACTCTGTCATCCAATTCCGATGACCTCGGATATCGAATTCCGAACTTTTCTGTCTGATGGTTCTGGTCAGATACACACGTCCCCAATCGTCAATAGACATCGCCACAGGGTCGGGCGCGAGGGAATCCGATGCCCAAAGCGACAATTCAAGACCATCCCCGACTTTTGCAGGTGTTTTTTCCCGAATGTCTTTGGCATTTTTAGCCACTTTCGTCGGGTCTTCCCGAAGTGTGATAAGCGTTGTCTTTTGCGCTAATTTCATACAGGAAATGACTAAAATAGTAGACGCGATTAAAAAAGGAGTTGTTTTTCTTATTGTTTTGTTGAAAAGCATAATAGTAGAATGTTTGATTAATAGGTGGTTGAATTAATGCTTGTAAAGGTAGAATTTTGAAAAATGAATTTTATACAAAATTGTCCAAACCCTTGAAATTTGTGCTAAACGGTGGGTTGAAGGCTTGATGTGCTTGTTAGATTAGGGCTCTGTTATGGTCTTATGACAACCATCGAAAAAGACAAATACAAAAAAGAGGTTCTTGTCAAAATGAAAAGCCTGGCGCTTTTGGTCAACCGCTCGTCATAGCACTTCCTTTTTCACCCCACAAACCACCAACAACGAACGGCGTCGCGTGATTCGGTGTTTTCACCGAATCGTCCTATCCTGTGGGTCTCCTAACCCGCGAAATAAAAGCAAAAGAGCATCTCTCAGTATGGCTTTGATTGGTTTTGTTGACTGAATATTGGTATCAGTCAAAAACAGCATAAGAAAATAAAGCTAAAAATGCGTATTTTTGCATCTAAAACCTGATAAAATGAAATTCGTAGATGTAAAAAACGATATTGCTTTCCGCAAAATATTTGGGAATGAGCAAAAAAAAGAAATATTGATTTCTTTACTCAATGCGGTCTTAAAATTGAAAGAAGACAAGCGCATTAAAA
>JANMJN010000233.1:0-4710 GCA_031371355.1 Saprospiraceae bacterium | reverse complement strand
AATGTTTTACCATTGACCATCACAGGCTTCAAATCAGTACCTATTCGGAAAACTACCACCGCTTGTCCGCGTCGGTTGGGCATACAATCTTTGCACAGTCCTGCAACGGTTATCGTACCGCCATTAAAGCCATTGAAGACGATACTCGTGAAATTTGAACCCGAACTCGGCAGCAAAGTTTCGTAGGATTGCCAAATGATTGGTTCACCAAGCGGATTCAATTTGGCAATGACACCCTGCCCATTGAACTGCCCAACGACGGTTGTTTCTAATGCCGCAGGGTCTAAGGCTTTGTTGAAAATGCCTTTGTCTTTGAGTGAAAAACCGTAGGCTTGCTCGTAGAGATCTTGGGCTTGGATTGGGCAAGAACCGACGATAAAGGCAAATAATAATGGACATATTGGGCGAGAAAAAATGGATGAAAATAGGTTTGTCACTGCGTTGATTTTCATAGAGAATGGTTTTAAAGTAAAAAAATGGATTTTCATAAAGTTTTGGTGACTTGTTTTGTGTAAAAATGACATATAAGCGCAATTTATACAGTCTTTTCGATAAAGACAAGGTTCTGTTTTTTTAGTTACATCTACAATTTCCCCGCCCCCTCAGTATAAGGACGAAGAATACAGATGAAAAAATGAAAAACGGGAATGAAAGTTTTGGTGTTTTTCAAAAGCCGTTGTTAAACCCTTGTTTGGACAATTTGCGGCAAATTTAATTTCGTATGAATCCCAGAAATGGGCTCCCCATTTTGAATAAAAAATCGAATTTTTTTTCATTTTTTTGACATAAACAAGAATATCTAACCCACTCATTCGTCCTTCAAAATAAAATTTTGTCAATTCATCTACAATTTTCTACATTTCATAGAATAAAATTGCGCTGTGTCAATAGACCTTCGTTTATTTGTAAAACTAATTTAAGTATTTGATTATCAAGTTATTAATTTTATTTTCATCCTCATTATTTTGTCATATTAAAAAGAAAACAGAAAAAACTTTGGAAACTTTTGAACTGAAATTTGTTTCCTACGTTTCTAAAATATACTTTTGCACCCGATATGACAGCAGAGATGAAAAATAATATTTTGCAGCGCACCGCAGCGATGTTTTTCCGCTACGGCATTAAAAGTGTGACGATGGATGATATTGCCCGAGAGTTGGGTATGTCAAAAAAAACACTGTATCAGTTTTTTGAAAATAAAAATGATTTGCTGACGCAAATCATGGATAAAGAAGGTGAACGAGATGTCGCGATTACAGGTGCGGTGCTCTCTCATTCCGAAAATGCAATAGATGAGTTGATGGGCTATGCACGGCATGGATTAGAGGAGTTTGCGAAGGTAATGTCTTGTCCTACAATTGTTTATGATTTACAGAAATATCATCGAGAAATTTGGGATAAGTTCGAAATAGATATGAACAAACGTATCTATGAAGGTACGAAAAACAACATTGCGAGAGGGCAAAAAGAGGGTTTGTATCGTGAAGGCATTGACTCTGATATTATTGCTAAATTGTATGTCAAAAAAATGATGGCTATCATGGATGAAGACACTTTCCCGACAGAACGTTATGACAAAATACGACTTTTTACACAATTCCTTCTATATCATGTTCATGGCATTGCGACCCCAAAGGGTATTGCGATTTTTGAAATAAAATTGAAGGCTTTATTTGGTAATCAACCGACAATATAAAACATTCTAAACCAATTTGTTATGTTTCTTTTTTCAAAAAAAATCATCTTATTCTTAGTGTTGTCCACTTCGATACTGAGGGGGGCTGCACAAGACATAGTGCGTATGTCGCTCGACGATGCAGTTAACTATGCGATGAAAAATAGCAACAGCATCAAAAGCATTCAAATGGGTGTGCAAGATGCAGAAGAACTGATTCAGGCGACAAAGGCAACGGGTTTGCCACAAGTCAATGCCGAATTGGGCTATAATTATTTCTACCTAACACCAGGTGTTGTTTTCCCTGCGAGTTTTGGCGAGGCGCAGTCAATTCCTTATACAAACTTTGGTACTTTGCAAGACGCGCTTCAAAAGGCGGGTATTAAAGATAAGGATGGCAATACTTTAACGCTGAAATATCCAACAGCCAGTAGTGGAGGTAAGTTGTCGTTTGTTCAACGCAATGGTCTATCGGGTACAATCAGTGCCAGTCAATTGATTTTTAGCGGTAGTTATACGGTCGCATTGAAAGGCTCGAATTATGCACGTGAGTTGGCGATGCTGCAAGTGACTTCGATGCAACAGGAAGTCCGCAATCAAGTCATGGATGCTTATCTGCCAAGCTTGCTGATTACTGAAAGCGTTAATACACTCAATAAGAATATTGCCAACCTTGAAAAGTTGCTCAAAGAGATTAAAGCGACCTATAAGGCGGGTTTCGTTGAGCAATTAGATGTTGACCGTTTAGAGTTGTCACTTGCCAATTTGACATCAGAACGCGAGAATCTTGACCAACAGAAAGCGTTGGTTATCAATGCTTTGAAGATGGTTATTGGCTATCCGATGAACAAAGGTATCGAGCCGTCTGATGACCTAAACAGCTTGTTGCAACCCGCTATACAAGAAGACTTGACTGGTAAGATTGACTACACACTGCGCAAAGAATATCAAGTCATTGCGACAGGCGAAAAACTGCAACAACTCAATATTGAACTTGAAAAATCGGGCTATCTACCTACACTTGCAGGCTTTGCAAACTGGACAGGTAACTATAATAGTGACAATTATTTTTCAAAAAGTAAAGATAAATATTGGTTGCCACAAGGACTTGTCGGTCTCAAAGCAACGATGAATATCTGGGACAGCAACGAAAAGAAGCATAAAATCGAGCGCGCAAAAATTGCTTTGGCAAAGGTACAACTTCAAAAAGTGGATTTTGAACGTGCTGTGACTTTGCAAGTGTTGAACGCCCGTATTTCTTATACGAATGCTCAAAGGCGCCTTGAATCGCAAAAGAAAAATGTGGCTTTGGCGGAACGTATTCATGCAACAACTCAAACGAAGTACAAAAATGGTATCGGTTCAAGCCTTGAAATCACGACGGCAGAACAGCAACTGTATCAAGCGCAACAAAACGTTAGGCAAGCGCAATTTGATTTGTTGACAGCTCAAAAGAGTTTGCAAAAGGCATTAGGAAAATGATGAAATATGAATGATGAAATATTTTGAACATTTATACATATTTCGTAGGACGTTTTTTTTCATAGGGCGTTGCCCTATGCTATTATATACCGCCCTTTCAGGGCTTACGAAAACACTCAAAAAACAGATAGCCCTGAAAGGGCGTGATGTGTTAGAATAGGGTACCGCCCTATTAAGTGTTAGAATAGGGTACCGCCCTATTAAGGTATTATTGAAAATTATCAACAATTAATTCATTATCAACGATATATAAAATACAACTTTTATGAAAAAGATACTTTCACTCCTTTTGATCACAGCTATTTTTGCCGCATGTGGTGGAAAAGGAGGCGACAAAAAAGCGCAACTCGCTGACCTTAAAGTAAAGCAAGCTGATTTATCGGCTCAAATTTCTGCTCTTGAAAAAGAGTTGGGTGCATCGGACACGACAAAGAAAGAGAAAATTAAATATATCTCCGTCGCATCTGTAACCCCCACAGTATTCAACAGTTTTATTGAGCTGCAAGGGGCAGTTGTGGCAGAAGACGAAGTTTATGTCAATGCCAAAGTGCCTGGTTCGATTACAAAAGTCTATATCAAAGTCGGTGACCGCGTAACGGCGGGTCAAACTGTCGCAGTGATTGACGACGATATGATGCAAAGCCAAATGGACGAAATCAAAAAACGATGGGAACTTGCGAATGACGTTTTTACGAAACAAGAGGCACTTTGGAAACAAAATATCGGTTCGGAAGTGCAGTACCTTTCTGCCAAAAACAATAAAGAAGCTTTAGAAAAAGGAATGGCTACGCTCCAAAAAAGCCGCGAAATGTACCAAATCAAAGCACCAATTTCAGGTGTTGTCGATGATGTACCGATGAAAATAGGTTCGGGTGCGGCGCCAGGTATGCCTTTGGCAAAGATTGTCAATTTTTCTAAACTTAAAGTACGTGTTGATGCGCCTGAAACGTATGTCGGTAGATTGCGGGTTGGTAACACTGTTTTGGTACAATTTACAGACATCAACAAAGAAATTTCATCAAAAATCAGTTACATCGGTGCGGGTGTCAATCCTTCAAATCGAACAGTGAAGTTGGAAATTCCGATTCGGTCAAATGAACCTGGTTTGTTGCCTAATATGGCGACAGTGGTGAAAGTGGTCAACTATTCGAATCCAAAAGCGATGGTTATTCCTATCAATTTGATACAAAAAGACCTATCGAACCAAGACTTTGTCATGGTGGAAGAAGGCGGTTATGCCAAACGTTTAGATGTCAAAATTGGGCAACAATATGGTGCAAATTGCGAAGTATTAACAGGCTTGAAAGCAGGTGATAAATTAGTCGTTGTGGGGTATCAAGACTTGAATAATGGGGATAAAGTGGCGACTAATTAAAGTACGCCCCTCAGTATTTTAGCCCATTTTTTGTGAATCAAATGGCGCAATTGCGCCATCAAAATATACAGTCATGCTTGACAAAATAAAAGAATTTAAACCTTCGACTTGGTCAATTGACAACAAAACGTCTGTCTATCTTTTGACCTTATTCCTGATGTTTGCGGGAACGATGGCG
>JANMJN010000232.1:0-3595 GCA_031371355.1 Saprospiraceae bacterium | reverse complement strand
CCGAATGAAATCAACCGTGTTGATAATTTTTGAACGTTGTTGTTTGAGGGTTCTGTCATACGAAAACAATTGTGCATTTGTAATGCGTTTCATGGATTCGTTGTTCGACTTCAAAATGGCATCAAAATTCTGATATTGAGTTTGGAGTGAAGATAAAACTTTGTGCATACTATCCAATTGACTTGTTTTTGTAGTCAATTGCAAATATCGGGTGTATAATTCTACTAAACTATCTTGTGTGGATTGGGCAGATGAATTGGATAATATCAATGAGAAAATAAGAAGTAGAAAGTTCAATTTGAGTTTAGACATGACGATTGTAATTTTTAATTTTTTTTGATTCCTTTAAATAAAGTGCAAAAATAACGTTATTTAGGGTAAAAATTGTATATGAAAAAGAAATCAATGCGGAAAAACATCATTAGCCATGCTCAATGAACGAATAAATTGTTGGAAGTCAATGTTTAACAATTCTGATGTTTCTGTAAAATATGATATGAGGTTTTCTGTTGCCATATTACCCGTCAAGTCATCTTTTGCCATCGGGCAACCACCAAAGCCTTTCATCGCTGAATCGAAACGGACACAGCCATTTTTGTAGGCAGCCTCTATTTTTTCACGCCAATTATGAGGCTGGGTATGCAGATGCGCGCCTATTTCGAGTTTTGGATAAGCGGGAATGAGATTGCTGAACAAATAACGAATACTTTGCGGATTAGAGACCCCCACAGTATCAGACAACGAAAAAATACGAATATCTAAATCTGACAATTTACTTACCCATTCCATCACAACTTCGGCATTCCAGGGGTCGCCATAAGGGTTGCCAAAGCCCATGGAAATGTATAAAACCAACTCTTTTCCGTGGTTTACACAGGTCTCTTGAATGAATTTGACCCTTTCTACGGATTCCGAAATTGTCGCATTCGTATTCCGCAATTGAAAAGTTTCGCTGACGCTAAACGGATAACCCAAATAGGAAATTTCAGGAAATTGAGCTGCTTGTTCCGCACCTCGTTCATTGGCGACTATTGCCAAAAGCTTAGTGGGCGTAATCGATAAATCTAATTTTGAGAGTACTTCTGCCGTATCACGCATCTGCGGGATCGCTTTCGGCGACACAAAAGAGCCGAAATCAATCGTATGAAATCCAACACGTAAAAGCTGATTAATATAATCTGCTTTCACATCAGTTTCGATGAAATCGGGCAAGCCTTGCATAGCGTCTCTTGGACATTCAATCAGTTGTATCATATTTTTCTATTTGGTAAGACGTGCAAATTTAAAGGGTTTGTTTAATTTTGCAGCAACAATTTGACTGATTCAAGGTTTTAAATATAAAAAATGAAAAAAACAATATTACTGATACTCGCCTTTCTGTCATTCCTCTTTGGTGCATCCGCTTTAGTATTGAGTTTGGTCGGCGTTAAGTTGTCTTTCCTTTTGTGGTTAGATGCGGGCGGTCCCTTATTGGGCTTTGTCCTTCGCTTGCTCCTAATGTTTGGCGGTGTAACTTTGGCATGGTTAGCCAACCACAACTGGGAAGCAGATGATGAGGAAAATGACCCGTATATCACGCGGAATGAAAAATATTGAATCGTGGTATAGCTATTCATCATTCACCATCCATCATTCACTATTACTATGCGTTACACCCTCTTTTTCGGTCTAAACTATGACAATTGTGTTTTTCCTCGTCCCGATACTGAGGGGGGGCATTTGTATCTGGGTCCAAAAAGCCTCTTGCGTTGGTTTGAAATGCACTTAGGTTTGTCGGGGCATACGGAGCGTATTGAGCATATTCGGGTTGAACAGTATCGGCAAGCAATGCGGCGTTACCTCAATGAATATCCAAACGTTTTTTTCCAAAAATCCTTTGAAGCTGACCAATTAGCTTGTGCAGAAGCCTTGTTGAAAAGGCGTGATGAATTGCTGTTAGCAGGTTTTGATTTCAAATATAAAGAGAATTTACCCTTTCGTTTACAGGTTTTGGTAGAAATTGAACAGCGTTTTCTGATAAATGATGACGGTGTTTCCAAACTTATTGCCGGTGAAGCCGATAGATTTGAAAAGATATTGCTCGTTTTACAACATAAAAATGTGCCTATTGAGCAAATTGTTGTCAACGAAAGTAAGGAACATCAAGGAGAATTTAGTACTTTATTACCCCCTCAGTATGCACGCCTTTTTGAGGTGTTAGTGAAGCAAAATATCTCATTTTTGAGCAATCACAAGTTTAGGAAACTTTCAAAGTTTCCCAAACTTGCGAGTAATATGGGTAAAGAAACCGACCTCCAAACCTTCAAAGATTTCATTACCAATAAATTAGAACGTGGTGCAAAACAGACCCTCAAAGCGGATGGTTCACTTATCATTTTAGAGAGTGAACGCGATACTGAGGGAGGGGATTTTATAGCTAAAGTATTGAGCCTCAATCCCAATTTTAGACCCACCTTTTTGATTCCTGATAGAAACCGAACATTAGATGAAGCCTTGATTCAGAATGGCTTACCTGCTTTTGGGCTGCCTTCTGCTTCGCTTGGCAGACCGACCTTGCAACTTTTGAAATTGGTCACTGCATTTTTATGGCAGCCTTTAGATTTGTATAAAATCCTTGAATTTGTTACCATGCCAGTTAAGCCGCTCGATGCGGATTTGGGTAATGTTATTGGCAACGTTATAGCCCAACGTCCTGGTATTAATAGCGACCATTGGTATTATGAAACGAATCGTTTTTTTGAAAAGTTAGAAGAAAAAGCAAAAGACGATGCAACAATAGATGTTCGTAAAGTAAGAGAACAATATAACTTTTGGTTTCACCGCCCAACGTATGACATCGCGGCATCAGCTCCCAAACAAGAGGTTATCAGCATTTTTAATTTTTTGAAAGATTGGGCAAGTGATGAATTTGAGGTATCTGGTAGTAAAAACACGTCATTATTGGTTTTGTCGGAGCAAGCTCGCCGCGTTGTAGAGTTTTTATATGAGTTGCCGTCAAGCGAGTCTTGGCTAACGTTTTTGGAGTTGGAACGCATAATCAGAACGATTTATGAGCCTTCGCCTGTCTCTCCGCGCCCGCAAGAACTAGGTCATTATGCCTACGTGACCCATGGTGATTGTTTGTTACAGTCGGTTGACTCCTTGGTATGGTGGAATTTTACGGATACTGAGGGGGTACATTTTTTCAGTCGTTGGTATGTGGATGAAGTGGCTTTTCTCAAACAAGAAGGCGTAACGCTGCAATCGCCACAAGACGAAAATGCGCTGATGTTGTGGCAACGCATTCAAGGTGTGGTGCGGACGAATCATCAATTGATTCTGATTTATCCTAAAAAAGTCAATGGTGAACATGCGCCAGAACATCCATTATTCAGTCATTTAAGGGCGTGTTTTGGTGATTTATCGCCAATAACAGTATGCACGAAAGAGGATTGGGTGGATTTTTATCATTTAGCAAATTTAGAAATCCCAGACTGGGTGAGCCTGAAACCTCATCGTTTGGGTAAAGTTCAATCCATCATAAAAGTTGAATCACGTCTGTTGAATAAGCGAACACATGAGACATTGACAAGCCTTGAAAGTCTGTTTTACTATC
>JANMJN010000206.1:0-2109 GCA_031371355.1 Saprospiraceae bacterium | reverse complement strand
GTAATGATGCGGGCGATGAGTAAAAATTGGTAATTGGTTGCCATTGCACACAGCGTTGTGCCAAAAAGAAAGCCGACATAGAAGAACATGAGGAGCTTTTTGCGGTCAAATTTGTCGGCAAAACCGGCGGCGAGTAAGCCTGAAATACCCGCGCTAAACGCATAACCTGACACAACTGCACCGAATTGCGTCGTTGTGATGCTCAAAGCAGGCATCAGAATGGCGCCCAAAGGCGATAAAACCATAAAATCGAGTACGACTGTGAATTGTATAAATGCCAAAACGGCAATCATAAAGGTCTCGTAAAGCGTGAAAATGCGCTCTTTTTGTTGTTTGGACGATGTCATATTTAAGATTGGTTACGTACTTTTTCTTACTTTTGGCTGATTTCAAAAAAGGAGTGCAAAAATGAGGAAACGTTTAGTAATTCATTGATTTTCTTACATTTATTTAAAAAAAGTATGATAAAAAGTATCCTTTCCGTCTTTGTTGTTTTTGTCAGTATAAACATTGCTTTGTGTCAAAAAATAAACCGCCAAGCAGTTGTGCAACGACATACGATTGTCATCACCAAAGCCGATACTTTGTCATCCCTTTCCGTTGGCAACGGTACATTTTGTTTTACCGCGGACGTGACAGGTTTGCAAACCTTTCCAAACGAATATGCCAAAGGGGTTCCGCTTGGTACACAATCGGAGTGGGGTTGGCACAGCTTCCCAAATACTGAGGGGTATAAAATCGAGGAGAGTTTGAAGGACTATGACGTGCATGGGCGCAAAGTGCCTTATACCATTCAGAGCAATAGTTCTGAACGCAATAAATTGGCAGCCAATTATTTGCGTCAAAACCCTCATCGTCTGCAATTGGGCAATTTAGGTTTCGATTTACGGAAAAAAGACTTGACAATCGCCCAATTAAAAGACATCAAAGACATTCGTCAAACACTCGATATGTGGACGGGCGAACTGAAATCGCATTTCACGATTGAAGGAGAAGCGGTTGATGTTTCCACTTTTTGTCATCAAGAACAAGATGTGATTTCAGTAAAAATCAAATCGCCACTTTTGAAAAAAGGGCAAATTAAAATCCATTTGCGCTTTCCGTACCCAACAGATACGTTTTTAGATGAAGGGAATAATTGGAAAAATGAAGATAAACACGAATCACAATTAAGTCTTTCTCAAGATAATTCGGCATATATCGAACATGCGATTGATACAACGCTTCATTTTTTTCTTCTAATGTGGGGTGAAAGTAAAGGAAATATCATTGAAAAACAAAAGCATTACTTTGTTTTGACCCCCTCAGTATTGAGCGATGTTTTTGAGTTGAATACCTTATTTGCACCCACCTATAATGCAGGTTTTCTCCCTAATATGTCTGTCAATTTTAATAATAATAAAAAAAATAACAGCAAAACATGGCGTAAGTTTTGGCAAAGCGGCGGAGCAGTGGACTTTTCTGAAACCAAAGACCCCCGCGCTTTTGAGATAGAACGCCGCGTTATTTTGTCCCAATATCTTACCAAAATACAATGCACAGGCGCAATACCACCGCAAGAAACAGGCTTGACTTATAACTCATGGTTTGGCAAACCGCATCTCGAAATGCACTGGTGGCACGCGGTTCATTTTGCTCAATGGGGACGGACAAAACTGATGGAAAAGAGCTTGGATTGGTATAAAAAAACGGAACATGAAGCGCGGGCTATCGCCAAACGACAAGGTTATGACGGTATCCGTTGGCAAAAAATGACAGACCCTGATGGTCAAGAAACGCCTTCGTCGGTTGGGGCGTTTTTGATATGGCAACAGCCGCATTTTATTTACTTCGCAGAACAAGCCTATCAAGCGCATCCTGATGAGAAAACATTGGTAAAGTACAGCGATTTGGTTTTCAAAACAGCCGATTTCATGGCTTCATACGCCTATTTTGATGCAAAAAACGGGCGTTACGTATTGGGTCCAGTTTTAATTCCTGCCCAAGAGTCACACAAACCCGAAGACACTTTTAATCCGACTTACGAACTCGTTTATTGGTACTGGGCATTGTCAACGGCGCAAAAATGGATGGAACGGATGAATTACAAACGAGATAAAAAGTATGACG
>JANMJN010000203.1:0-2828 GCA_031371355.1 Saprospiraceae bacterium | reverse complement strand
CTCAGTATCGCCACGCTTTTTTTATGAAAACCAATATCTACTTTGCTCCAAACAACTCATTCCAAGCCTTTTCATACTTATCTCCAGCGATCCATTTTGGTGCAACAGACCTATTGGCAATAAGCCTTGCCCCATAGACGTATGATTGGCAATATTTATGCAAATAAGGAAAACTAACCGTCTCTGGATTATCCGCTGTTTGATGATAATATTTCATGATTTCACCACCAAAAGTCTTCATACCAGGTGCAAAATTAGGCGCAGGAATGCCTTTGGCTGCAAAACTAACGTTGTCAGAACGGTCAAAAAGATTTTGTTCAGGTGCTGGATCATCAATGATTCTCAAGCCAAAAGCCTTTGCGGCTGTTTCTAATTCTACTTTTGCATCTGTTCGGCTCAAACCAATTGTCGTCAACAAGGTTGTATCGTCATAACCTGCACCATCGCAATTGAGGTTAAAAACGCATTGTTTTAGCGGGACGAGTGGGTTTTCAACGTAATATTTACTTCCTAAAAGCCCTATTTCCTCACCTGTATAGCCGATAAACAAAATGGAGCGTTTTGTACGCACTTGACTGAATGCTTTTGCCGCCAATAACATAGCCGTTACACCAAACGCATTGTCACGCGCACCGTTGGAAATGGAATCCGTTTTATTGGTGTGGTTGATGCCAATGTGGTCAAAATGTGCCGACAGCACAATATATTCATTTTTCAGCTTTGGGTCAGTTCCTTCAATAATGCCTGCGACATTGTAAGAAGTGATGTTAGTGGTGACTTTATCGCCCGTTTTAATGCTTAGTTTTTGCAACTTTTCCTTAGCAAAAATGCCACCTTTGGCAGCATTTATCCATAAATGAGGTATTAGAGCTTCCTTTTCATCGCCCTTCTTCACATCCAATTGTAAGCGTTCAGATGCAAAAAAACGCAATAGATTTTTCCAAGGAATTTGACCTGCGAAAATTTCAACGATACCCACTGCCCCATGCTCTTGAGCGATGAGGGCTTTTTTATCAGAGGCTTGAATGGCTTCAAAAGGCTTTGTTGTAGTCGGTGTTCCAAGTTGAATGACAACGATTTTACCCTTCACATCGAGGTCTTTGTAATCATCATAGCCTTTGTCGTCCACCCAACCGTAATTGGCAAAAACGACAGGGATATTGCTTAAATTGGCACTTTTGCCGCTTACAACGACGAAATCATCAATAATTTTAAGCGTTGAATCACCGACAAAAACAGACCCCTCAGTAACAGGCTTCGTATTTTTGAAAGGAACAGGTTGAAGATATGAATTATCAGCAACTGCCGATTTCAAACCATTGAGCCGAAACTGTTCAGCAATGTAACGCGAAGCTACTAAATTGCCTTGTTCGCCTGTTTTTCGCCCTAAAAGTTCATCAGAAGCAAGGAAACGGAGATGGGTTTCAGTCTGAATAGCAGGGATTATAGATTCTGGCAGTTTGCCTAACTTTTGGCTAAAAGCATAAGTCGTTAAAAACAAAAAAGATAGAAAGATTGATTTTTTCATGCAGCTGTTATTAATGGTTTAGATATTTTCTGCAAACTTAAATAAACCATTGGATTTTCAGCATACGATAGATTCAAACTCATTTGATTCACAGGCGTTTTAATATAAATAAAAACGCTGTTATACCCCTCAGTATAGCAGCGTTTTTTATAAAATATTCATTATCAATACTTTATTTTGAAAATCATCTATTCGGTCCAAGTGCACGTTTGTTGGTCGCCACATTGATTTTAGACTCTACGTCATCAAGCGATTTGCGAATGACCAACGTTTCATCTTCTTTGCCCATCGTGACGACAAGTTTGTAAGTGCCTTCGCGATGTGCCGAAACGTCAACGGTGACATTGTTCAAGCCTTCTGTCATTTTTTGTGTGCCTTGCCAAACTGATTTTCCGCTGGCATCCAACAATTGTAGTTTGGCATCTCCGGCTGCTAGGGCATCAATCATACAAGCAAAAAGGCGAGATGTTGTTTCGCTTGTCATTTGGACAACAATCAAGTTATTGTCTAATTTTTTATTAACCACCAAGACTTCGCTGTAACTGTATGTGCCATCAAAGTCAACTTGCTTAAGTCGATAAAATATTTTTTTACCTGTTGCTTGAACGTCGAGATAGTTGTAAGCCTTTTTTTCGCGGCTGGTTCCATTGCCTTTGACGTTACCAATGTTCGAAAAAGAAGAACCATTATCCGATTTTTCAAGGATAAATGTCTGATTGTTGTCTTCTGCGGCTGTGCGCCAAGTCAGCATCAATCCGACACCGAACTCTTTTGATTCTAAACCTTGTTCAAACACACAATCTGCATGGGCAAATGAAAATGTGAATGAAAAGGCAATTGCTAATGATTTTTGAAGATTTCTCATTATTTAAATGGATTTGCAAGTACGTTAAGAATTGTGTTTTATGCCTATTTGTTATCTAATGCTTCAAATTTACAGGGATATTATTTTACCCTATGTGCCAAAATTGAATTATTGTGACGTTAAATACTGTTAAGAACCGTTAAGGGAATTTTAAAGGAATGGAGCGTTGAGGAAACAATGTTTAACTTGGCTTTTAATTTCATCGTTAATAATGACAATAACAATGCCTATTATTAAAGCATTGATAATCAAAATTTTAAAACAAATAAAAATCGAGAAATGAAGAAATCAATCCACCTTTTTTGTGCTGTTACACTTATTATGTTCTTATCTTCTTGTCGTCGTGAGTTACGTCCATTCACCTCAAATATCCTTCAAGAAGGGCGTTGGAGTGACACCGATCTCGGTAAAATTCAGTTCTATTTATCTGACGAT
>JANMJN010001164.1:0-2269 GCA_031371355.1 Saprospiraceae bacterium | reverse complement strand
ATAATGGATAATTAAGGTTGGATAGCTATTATCCATTATCAACTATCCATTATCCATTAAAAAAATTAATTTCTCTTTCCCAACTGCAAAGATACATAAAGGTTGAAAAAATAAGGACGATTCTCTTCTGAAACCATGATGGGTAATTTTTTAGGAAAAATATCAATCATAATACCTGCTTCAACGGCACGCATAAATTCGTCGAATGCACCCCAATCGAGATGCACACCAAGTTGACCATGAATACCTGGGATAACTTGAGTTTCGCCTATACCTTTGAGAACACCTGATTTGCCTTTTACTCTGAAAGGGTCGAGAAAATCAACTTTTGTCTCTTCGGTATATTTGATAGATGTCGTTTTTGCATCGCGCGGTCCACCGACTTCGATATAATAAGGCATCATCAATGCCGTTGTGATACCACCCGAATAACTGACCGCAAGAGCAACACCATTCTTTGCCGCCTTTTCCGTGAAGTAACGTTTCATGCCATAGCCCCCCCTCAGTACGAAAGCAAAATTTTGCTTACCATAAGTATATTGACGAAAGCTTTGACTTGGCAAATTACTGGGTTCTGACGATTTACGCACTTCTTTATGGTGTTTCAATTCACCCAGACCAAAGCGGAAAAAAGTTGTTTTGTAATAGCTTTTTATATCACCTATCATATAATTGGCTGCCCAACCATGCGTATGGATACGCACATCGAGAGCTTTCTCTTTATTATATATAATGCCTTTTGTATCTGCATTGAGGCGCGTAGATTGAGCGGCTATTTGAGTCGTCGTCAAAACAACGAAGGCGAATATAAGACGTATCATTTTGGACATATTTAGAATGTGGACAAACATTAACACATTTTGTTCAAATGTACGAGGATTCTTTTAGATTCCAAAATTTCAATTTTAAAATTCAATAGTGATTTTTTTAGACCACTGATTGGACAAACCGTACAATCAGTGGTCTAAAAAATCCTAATTCAACATTTTCTCCAATTCTGCATCAATAGAAAAACCAGCTTTGGCAATGGCTTGAATTTTACCAGATCTGTCAATCAAATATTGTTGCGGAATCGCTTGAACTTGATAAAGTTGTGCCGCTTGGCTGCTCCAAAACTTCAAATCACTCACATGGTTTACCCAATTGAGGTTGTCCTGTTTGATGGCTTCTACCCATTTATCTCTATCTTTATCAAGCGAAACGCTGTAAATTTCAAAACCTTTACTTTTAAAGCGATTATAAGCTGCTACTACTGAGGGGTTCGCTCGACGGCAAGGACCGCACCATGAAGCCCAAAAATCGAGTAACACAACTTTACCTTTCAAATCTGACAATTTCATCACCTTTCCATCAGGATTTGACAAAGCAATATCGGGCGCAGGTTGACCGACAGCAACCGTTGTTGCACCCGCTTTTTCCATAGCCACTTGATTTTGAAAAGTTGTCAAAATAGAAGCATAATCCATGGCGTAGCGACTTCCTGGAAATGTTTTTTCAAGTTTAGCAGCAATACTTTTATGCAAATCAAGATAGTCTGGCGAAGCAAAATCTTGAATTTGAAGCGCCAAAAGCATACTCAACAATGGATTTTCAGCCGTTTCAATGGTTGATTTCACATTATCAATTGTCGAAGTACCTGTCGCAAGGTCACTAAAAGTTTTCAGATAAAGCTCTGTATCAGGTGAACCTTTGACGGAATAGTTAGTGCGGTCTAAAGTCGCCAAATCAGCTTCTACTATGATGTCTTTTTCTTTACCATTAAAGATAAAATTCAATTGTTTTTGTCCAATTTTCAAGCGGTAAATACCACCTTTAGCGCCTTCAGGCAAAGGAATAGAAAATGTGCCATCAGAGTTGAACGACACCTTTTGGATGGGTAAGGCTTGTTTCATCAAAACCTCCTCAAACATACCCTCCAAACCTGCAGCATTTTTAACTGTTCCAGAAATAGTTGCCCCCTTTTTTTTCGACGCAAGAAATAACGCTCAATGATGTGACTAAGAATAGAAAAAGATATTTTTTCATGATTTTATATTTTAGTTTTGGGCAAATGTAAGGACAAATAGGGATTTTTACATCAGAAATCATCCCCTCAGTAAATTTTGATTTTTCAACAAATCAATCGGTCTAAGGTCTTGGTTTTTGACTTCATAATTGTCCTGTCGAAAAAGAAAAGAGGTGCCGTTGTCCCTCAATCGTTTTGTGCCCGCTTTGTAAAAAATGCCTTTTTGCGGCAACTCATTTTTGCTAATCCAACCACAAATTTCAA
>JANMJN010000074.1:0-3641 GCA_031371355.1 Saprospiraceae bacterium | reverse complement strand
GTCATGGTGCATTTGCGGGTTTACTCGGCGGTACTTTGACAGCGGCACTTGTTCACGGATTGACCGTTGCAGAAGGCAAAGGCGGTTGGATTATGCCGATGCACGAATATGGCAGCGGCTTGAGTCATGCATTTAATATTGCATGGATGGCATTTTTTGCCAATATTGTCATTACGATTGTTGTGAGTTTATTGACAAAACCGACACCTGAATCCAATTTACAAGGCTTGACGTATGGTGTAACTACTTTTATTTCAGATGATAAAAAAGAATGGTATCTGCGCCCCGTTCCGTTAGCCATTATGGTAACAGCAGTTTGTGTGATTTTAAACTTGATTTTTGCTTAAAAATACCTTCAAATACTGAGGGGGGTAAAATATAGATTTAGTAAAATTTAGCCTTTTCCTAAACCTATGTTTATCTATGTTTTCAACAAAAAATATAAAAAAATGGAAAAATTGAATGACCTTCGTTATATTATTGGACTTTTTTTCACAATTGTAGGGGCAGTGCTTGTCGTAATGCCTCTGTTTTCTACTACCGATAAAACATTTGGGTTCAATCTTAATTTGTTTGCTGGTGGAGCGATGTTGGTTTTAGGCATTGGTCTGTTATGGGGTAGTGGTAAGAAATCTTAAATGTTATAAAAAAAATGCGCGTATTATTAACAACGCTTAATGCTAAATATATTCATATTAATTTAGCAATTAGGCTATTATATGAACTGAACAAAGACCGAGAGGGCATAGAATGGAAGGAGTTCACGATTAAAGAACCGCAAGACGATGTGGCGGATTTTTGTAAGGATTTCAATGTCGTGGCGTTCAGTTGTTATATCTGGAATATTACGCAAACCTTAGAAGTAGCAAAAAAAATCAAAGCACTTAACCCCTCAGTAAAAATCCTCCTCGGCGGTCCAGAAGTGAGCTACGATTGGCAAGATGTCATAGCGATTGATGCCGTTGATTATATCATTACAGGCGAAGGCGAAATTCCGTTCCATGAATTTTTAGAATCATTTCCAAATGTTGACAATGTGCCCAATTTAGTCCGAAAAGAGGGAAAAGAAATTCATTTCCACGCCAGTTCTGTCACTTTTGATTTGCAAAATTACAGCGACATTATGCCCTATCAAAGCGATGATGCGGCGACCTTATACAATAAAGTAGCATACATAGAAACCTCGCGGGGATGTCCTTACAAATGTGAGTTTTGCTTGGCAAGTTTGGACAACAAGGTGCGGTACTTACCTAATAAAGACATCAAAGCAATTCTTTTGTTTTTAATGCAAAATGGACGTGTGATTAAGTTTTTGGACAGAACTTTCAACATCAAAAGAGATTTTACGATAGATATATTCACTTTTATTTTAGAAAATCACCGTCCAGACAATGTTTTCCAATTTGAAATAACGGCGGATATTCTACACGCCGACATCATTAAATTTATCAAAGAACGCGTGCCCAAAGGACTGTTTCGCTTTGAAATTGGCATTCAAACAGTCAATCAAAAGGCGAATTTGGAGGTCAGTCGCAAGCAAAGTTTTGAAAAAACAAAGAACATTATCAAGCAATTAGAGGGCTATGTCGAGATGCACTTAGACCTCATCGTTGGTATGGCTTTGGACTATTGGGACGATATCAAATACAGTTTTGAAGAGGTTTTTAAACTCTATCCTCCTGAATTACAATTGGGTTTTTTGAAGTTTTTGAAAGGCACACCTGTACGCCACAAAGCGGAACAACATGGCTTCATATATGACCCCAATCCGCCTTATCAAATCATTGAAAGTAATTATCTTTCAAGAGCCGAATTGCATCAAATTGAGATATTAGAAAATGCTCTTGAGATTTATTGGAATAAAAAAAGAACGCTGAATACACTGCGTTATGTGACTGAAAAGTACAGTATTTTCGATTTTTTCATCGGTTTAGGCAGTTTTTTTGTAGAAAAAAAGGATTTTCATAAGTATGCCTTGAAAGATGTTTACACAATTATTTACGACTTTGTAAAAAAAGAATATGCCTATGACCTCATTCTTCTTGAGTTGATAACGATTGATTATTATGCATTTAGTAAAGTAAAACCACAGATTTTATTTGTTGAAGAAATGCCACGTTCTGAAAAATTCAAACTCATAAACGCCATGCATTTAAATCATCATAAGTACAGCTTTATGGTGTATCCCATCCATTTTGATTTCGCATTATTTGAAGAAAAAGGCATTGTTGAGCCTTGTGAACACACAATGATTGTACAGTATGATGGTGTCAATAAGGCGACAATAGTGAGAAATAAGCATGTCGAAACGACTATTTTAGAACTTAGTAACGTGTAAAAAACAACGTCGCCTTTTGTCATTCTGAACGCAGTGAAAGAATCTATATAAAACATTTCAAATCAACCGTTTATTCAGATTCTTTCACTTCGTTCAGAATGACAAAAAAGGCATATTATTATTTTGGCGTTCCTTATCTAAAAATTACACAAAAACATTATTTTACAATTCATGATTTTTGAACTATATGATTGATTATCAGACATATATAAAACTCCTTCATAGCCTCATTGCTACCCCTTCATTCAGCCGCGAAGAAGACAAAACATCGGATATTATCGAAGCTTTTTTACATAAAGCAAACATACCCACAGAGCGAAAAGGCAATAATGTTTGGGCAAAAAATGCTCAATATACTGAGGGGGGTAATACAGTACTTTTGAATTCACATCACGACACTGTAAAACCTGTAAAAGGTTGGACACGCGACCCTTTTGGAGCCGAAATCGAAAATGGTCGGCTCTACGGCTTAGGTTCAAATGACGCAGGGGCTTCTCTGGTGTCACTTATTGCTACTTTTTGTCATTTTTACGATAAAAAACTGCCTTTCAATCTGATTTTATTGGCTTCTGCCGAAGAAGAAATTTCTGGAAAAAATGGCGTAGAATCTGTTTTACCTAACTTGCCTTCTATCTCAGTGGGCATCGTCGGAGAGCCAACTTTGATGCAAATGGCAGTTGCTGAAAAAGGTTTAATGGTTGTCGATGGCATTGCCAAAGGAAAAGCCGGTCATGCCGCACGCAATGAAGGCGTGAATGCTATATATAAGGCGTTGGTGGATATAGAAATCATTCGACAATTCGAATTCGAGAAGAAATCAGACTTGCTGGGCGCAGTAAAAATGTCGGTCACGCAAATACAAGCGGGTACACAGCATAATGTTGTGCCTGATGAATGTCGTTTCGTCATAGATATTCGGACGAATGAATGTTATTCGAATCAAGAAGTATTGGAAATCATACAAAAACAAGTGGTATCAGAGCTTGTGCCGCGTTCATTTCGCTTAAATTCATCAAAAATTGAGCTGGGACATCCGCTTATACTGAGGGGTCTCGAATTGGGCTTAAAGTACTACGGTTCACCAACATTGAGTGACCAAGCGTTGATGTCCTTTCCTACTTTAAAAATCGGTGTGGGAGATTCCGCAAGGTCCCATACCGCAGATGAGTTCGTTTACGTAAAAGAAATTGAACACGGCATAGATACTTATATCAGATTACTGCAAAACTGGATGATATAAATTCTTAAATTGAAAAATGGCTGTATGGTTCGCTACCATACAGCCATTTTTCAATTTAAGAAT
>JANMJN010000009.1:0-10092 GCA_031371355.1 Saprospiraceae bacterium | reverse complement strand
CTTGAGGAAATGAACTTCTCTGCAGCTTGTTCTGCTGTAATATCACGCTGCGGCATGCCCAACATTTCATACCCTACCATAAACTTCTTAACTGTTGCAGACCTTAATAAAGGTGGATAAAAGTGCATGTGCCAGTGCCATTCTGCGTGATCGCCGTCATTGACTGGGCTTTGGTGCATACCTGCCGAATATGGAAAACTGGTTTCAAACAGATTATCGTAGCGGATGGTCAATTGTTTGATGATATTTGCCAAATTCTGTTTTTCGGTGTCCGTAAAATCTTTGATAGACGTTATATGTCGGCGGCTAATGACAAGGACTTCGTAGGGCCAGACCGCCCAAAAGGGTATTACTGCTACAAATTCATCGTTTACACAAACGATTCTTTCTTTTTTTTCTAATTCAATTTTCAAATAATCGGAAAGCAGGCTTCTGCCTGTTGTTTCAAAATGCTTTTTAAATTGAATGGTTTCTTTCGCCACCTCCATAGGCACTTCGCTTTGACTCCAAATTTGCCCGTGCGGATGCGGATTGCTGCAACCCATGATAGCACCTTTGTTTTCAAAAATCTGAATGTACTTTATCCACTCATTTTTTGACAACTCGACAAATTCTGCTTGCCATAAATCCACCACTTTTGTGATGTCGGCTTCTGCCATTTGCGGCAACGTCAAAGCATGATTGGGCGAAAAACAAATAACCTTACAAATACCACGTTCGCTTTTGGCTTGCAGCAGGTTTTGCTCACTATAAGTTCCGTCAGGCGTATCGGTCAATAATGCCGAAAAATCATTGGTGAACGAATACGGCAACGTATAATCTGGATTTGAAGAGCCATCTGCCCTCGTATTGGTTGGACACAAATAACAACTTGGGTCGTAAGAAGGACGATTTTCAGGGGGCAACGACTCGACTTTTCCTTGCCATGGGCGTTTGGTGCGGTGAGGCGATACCAAAACCCATTCGCCTGTGAGCATATTGAGCCGCTGGTGCGGGTGTTCTTTGTAATCGAAATTGTTTGTCATAATTAATAGGTTTTATTAAAATTGGAATTTGTTAAAGCAACATAATACTGAGGGGGTTGTTAAGCAAAAACAGAAGTGCCATCTTCAAGTGCAATCACATAACTTTTCAGTTCTAACTGCATCGCTGCTTGATATTTTGGGGTGATGCGTTCAATCAAAGCATCAACCGCTTCCTCTTTTACTAAATTGATGGTACAACCACCGAAGCCACCGCCCATCATACGAGAGCCCAATACTGAGGGGTCGTCTTTAACTTGGTCAACCAAAAAATCGAGTTCAGGACAACTGACTTCATACTCTTTGCTCAGTCCATGATGTGTTGCAAACATTTTTTTTCCAAACATAACAATATCACCTACTTCAAGCGCATTGCAACCATCAAGTAAGCGTTGTTTTTCTTCTACAATGTATTTACATCTGTTATATACAAGTGTATTGGGGTTGATACAGTCATTGACCATGTTCATATCCGCATCTCGAAGGCTTTTTACTGAGGGGTATTTTTTTTGAATCAGAGATACACCTTCCTCACATTGTTCGCGGCGGACATTGTATTCAGAAGAAGCCAATGAATGTTTAACATTGGTATCGAGCAAAACTATTTTAAGCCCGTTCATCCGTAAAGGAAAATATTCATATGCCAAAGAGCGACAATCGAGGCGCAAAACGTGGTTTTTTTTGCCAAACATACTGGCAAATTGATCCATAATACCACACTTGACCCCTGCATATTCATGTTCCGCTTTTTGTGCCATTTTAACCATAGCCAACCGATCTAATCCAGCTTGAAGCAATTCATTTAAAGCAAATGTTGTCGCACACTCGATAGCGGCTGATGAAGAAAGCCCTGCTCCAATCGGCACATCACTGGCAAGAATCGCATTAAAACCTTTGATTTTTATGCCTTTTTCAACAAATTGGGCTGCCGCCCCCAATATAAAATTAGGCCAACTGACATCGCCTATCGGTTTAAGGTCTGAAATTCGAGTTGTAAATGTCTCCTTCAAATCATAAGCAGTCAAATGTATTTCATCATCTTCGCGCAATGATATAGCAACATAAGCCGCTTTGTCAATCGCGGCGGGTAGCACATATCCTTCGTTATAGTCTGTATGTTCTCCAATGAGATTGATACGACCAGGAGACCGCACTATGAGGGGCTCGGTCTTGAATTTTTCTTTAAAAAGGGCTTTAATAGTCTCTATTTCCTTGAATTGCATATAATTCCTTAATTGTTTAATAAAAAATTGGTTGTTGCAAAAATATTTTATTTTTCAGCCTATTATCACAGCTTATAAACTTGCGCACATGTCTTTCCCCACAACATTTCTTTTTCTATCTCTGACAAATGACGTGTATTTTGTTCCAATATCTCCCCTACCCTATCGTACGACGCTGCAACTTGACAAACGGGTCAATCGCTTCCAAACATAAAGACATTTGTTTGTTTACTTATATTTCATTCACATTTTTATTGTTTTTGTAAATATTCGCGGGCGCAAAGGCACAAGAACCCTTTCAGCGTTTGACCCGAAACGTCGATATGATCTTTAATATCTAAATACAAATCCATCGGTAATTCGATGTTAAAACGATGTACTTCTCGGGACGCTTTTGGCGCACGAGATGCAGTCGTATCAGACTCTTTGCTTTCTAAAGGTTGAAATGTTGGTTCTTCGGCAATAATAGTTTGTAGTGTTGGTGCGACATCCACACCCCTTTTTTGCTCAAGAGCTTCTAATGCAGCCTCTTTTTCTGCGACACTAACGAGTTTTCTTGTGAGTAATTTTTTTGCCATTGTACATGAATTTAGTACAGTTATGTGTATTTATATACAAATATGTGTATTGGTTTACAATAATGTACATTAATTTACAAAACCGTATATTATTGTACATTATTGAGCTACAAAACGCTTGATTTACTGAGGGGGCTGTTGATTTAAATCGCCTTCAATATTTTTTCAATCTCGTCGGTCAACCTATTGAATTCGTCATGGGCTTTTTTGTCTTTGTGCTCCGTGACACCCAAACCCTGTACAATGGTTTCACGGTATGCGACTCTATCACCAATGCTGCTTTCAAGGCAAGGTAACTCAAATTCTGCAAGGGCTGATTTGACTTCTTTGTCCACATTATAGTGTTTAGTGAATTTGTTCAACAGCAAATATGCCTGTAAACCTTCTTTAAACTCTTTCGCTTGATTGTATCGCTCTAAAAACGACTCAAATGACCAATAGTCGTAGCCACTGGGTGAAATGGGAACGATAATCAAATCACTGGACAAAAGCGTACTGCTTGCCAATTTCGATAACTGAGGTGTACCATCCAAAATGACGATGTCATAATTTTTACTGATGGCATCTACTTCTCGTATCAGTTTTTCGCCACTGACCGTTACGACCGGAACGTGCAGCATGGTGTCTTCTCGTTGTTCCGACCATTTGACAGATGAACGTTGTTGCTCGTCGGTATCAACGATGCAGACGCTATAACCTCTTTGAGCTAGGGCTACCCCTAAGTTGGTTGAAATGGTTGTTTTTCCAACACCACCTTTTAGATTTGTAACTGCAATGACCATTTGTTTGTATTTTTGTACAAAGGTATGTATTTCTGTGTATTTGTACACAATATTGTACACTATTTTTCTTTTTAATCGATTTTATGATCCTATAGCCATGTACACAAATCCACAAAAATGTGTATTTCTGCGTCTAATTGTATTTTTTTGTGTGTACACTTTAGCATAGATCAAACATCTCATCCGTTGCTCCCAAAAAATTTTCGATGGAAAGCGCCTTCAACTAAGTTTTTTTCCCTTTTGGGGAGAGTTGATTGAAAAGACGTGCGATGTTAGGTTCAAGTCATTTAGTGGGCTTAAAAAAAAATTGTGTCATCTGGCATTTTAAAAAAAACATGAAATAGAGAATAGGGTAGGGGTATTACTCAAATAACTGCGGCACATAAATGCGTATTATTGTGCAATAATGTGTATTATTGTTCACTAATGTGTATTTATGTAAACTATTACACAATTATGCGCCTTATTAAAAAAATAAATACGAATAGGTGGGTAAGAGATCGGTCTATTCCTTAATACATTTATTTTAAGTGTGGTGACTTGAGCAATTTCAATTACCCTTGAAAAATGCCGTCAGGCAAGGGCAAAAAGCCTATCTTCCAATCTTAATCGGCTTCATTCCCTTTTTGAAGCGTTCGCCAAATCCTGAATTATTTGGATTGTATTCATCAACAAAATCGGCATTCACACCCGTTTTCGGAATTTTCTTTTCATAACCCAATGCCCAATAAATGCCATTAAGTGCCAATTTTCGCATGGAAACCTCTTTGAAATCATATGGATGACCTAACGTTGTAAAAAACACTCGTGCCGATTTACCACTTTGCGTGGCATACGTTTTTGTCCACGCCACTGGGTTTGTTAAGGGAAATTGGTCGAGTTTACCATCTTTTTCATGATTGGATTTTAAAGCTTTTCCTACTAAAAAAGTCTTGCAATCGCCGTTGAGATGCCATTTGCCACCATCCACGTGGTAAAGCCATGAGTAAGCTTGAAAAGGTTGAACACCGTTCAAAATAGGGGTATTCGTATCGCCTTTTAGATAAACAGAAGTGAGTGGTTTATTACCATCTTCAAAATGCCCGTGATGTGTAATCCATTGTTGTCCATAGACTTTAGCGGGCCATTCGTCATTGAGGTAAAACATAGAAGTATCTTTGTTGTACTTAAAAGTGTGCGTCGCAGTGCGGAAGCCAACAATGGGTTTACCCGTTTCGGCGTAGTCCGTAATCATCTTTGCTTGATGTTTTGGGAGTTCACGCCATCTTGTAAAAACGACCATCAAATCTGCCGTTTTTAAGGCTTCCAAACCGACAATGTTGTTGTTGATATTAGGGTTGATATTACCTGCACTGTCCAACGGGAAGCACAAACTGATTTTTGCACCCAATTCTCGATGCAATATTTTACCCAACATGGGCATACTTTCTTCCGAGCGGTATTCTTCATCGCCCATGACGAAAACGATATGTGGCTTTTTCTTGCTTTCTTTTGTCGTTAATGAAAAGAAAGTGATGGAAAAGAGGAGTAAAAGGCTTAGTTTGATTAGATTTTTCATTACTAATTTTATGATTTTTTTTTGACCACTGATTGGTCAAAATTAAGAAAAATACTGAGGGGGGTAACTTACTCCTCCATCGGATGCAATTTCAACAAAGCCTTCGGCGAAAAAAAGCCTTTTTGTTTTTTAGTCGCTTCGCGCACCGCTTTAACTTTTTCTGCTGTAATGATAGTAGGCGAAACATTTCCAAAAGAATTTCTAACATAATTCAAAACCGAAGCGATTTCTTCATCGTTCAACATAGTGCCGTAAGGTGTCATTGGCACTGTGCCAGCGTATTTTTTGCCATTCACTTCCAAAGGACCGTACAAACCGTGCAGGGTGATTTTGATAAGCCTATCCGTACTGCCTGTTACCCATTTGCTTTTAGCAAGCGGTGGGAAGCCCGAAGATTCGAGACCTTTGCCATCGGCTTGATGACAAGTGACACAAAAACCCTCTCGATTGTAAATTTCCATGCCTTTGACATATATCGCGCTCTTTTTATCAAGCTGTTTCACTTGATTTGAGTTTTTTATGTCCCCAGTAGGCTTTTTGACATACTTATAAATGCGACTTAAATGTATATCCATTGGTTGTTTTTCAATATTATTCAACACTTTTTGAACAATGGGTTTTTCTAACCACGTACTCGCAACTAAGGCTTCCATGCGTACCCGTCCGCTTTTATCATTCGCTGCTTCAACAATCATATCTGTACCGTTTTTAATTTTATCTGTATTAAAACGAAGAACTTCAACGGCTGCCGCCCGCACTTTTTCGTCATTGGATTTCAATAAAGTCGTCAATAGTTTCTCATCAATTTTATTGATACCCCAACTAACCCAAAGCCCTTCTAATCGGTAACGCTCGTAGTTAACATCTTGTGTATCAAGGTTTTTTAACCAAATTTGTAGTTTATTGAACACTTCGTTTTTATCACGACCCCTCAGTTCCCGTCTCGTGCGGTAGCGGCTGCGGTATTCGGGCAACTTCAAATTATCCAATAAAGTTTCAATGTTGGCACCATCAATTTTGGCAGGTGTGACCAACGGACGAGACGGATACGTGATGCGGTAAATACGTCCGTGTACGTGGTCGCGCAAAGGGTCACGGGCGTTGTGCTGCATGTGACCAATCAGCGTATTGTGCCAATCGGCAAGGTAAAGTGAGCCATCGGGCGCAAATTCCATATCCACAGGACGGAAATTAGGGTCACTGCTTTGCACCAAATCCATGCGGTGTTTGGCTTTATAACCCGTTGTATCGTCTAAGAGTTGGTGCATTTTTGAACCGAGAAAACCAATGGTATTATTGAGCAAAAAATCGCCTTGTATCTCGTCAGGAAAGTGCCGGCTGTATATAAATTCCAAACCTGAAGTCGGGCGTACACGCTGTTTTTCCTCAATTATTGACTTCCCTGTTGGTGATGAATAGCCATAAATAGGTTTGACCGTACCAGGTGTCATCCAATAAGCCTCGGGTCCAGAAGTTTCGATAAAAAACGGCTGCCCCCATTGGTCAAAAGCAATGCCCCACGGATTGGGAATGGGCAATTGAGCAATTTTATCCAATTTCTTTTGAGCAGGATTGTACCGCATGAAACCGCCGTTTGTGCCGCGTACGGTTCTATAAGGTGTCTCAACGCTTGTGTGCAGAAAAACGCCTTCGCCCATATAAATTGCCCCTGATGGGTCAGCGCAAAAAGCACTGATTACATGATGCGTATCGTGGTCGTCAAAACCACTTAAAATGATTTCTACTTTGTCGGCTTTGTCGTCGCCGTCAGTATCTGTGTATAATTTCAAATTCGTGCCTTGCGACACATAAACGCCTTCGGGTGCGAGTTCAAAACCCGCAGGAATGTGTAAATGATCTGCAAAAACCGTTAATTTATCGGCTTTAAAATCATTGTTGGTGTCTTCCAAAATGATGAGTTTATCGTTGGGAAGCGGGTCACCAGGGCGGTAATGCGGATAAGTGGGCATCACGGCAACCCACAATCTGCCTTTATTGTCAAAGGTCACTTGCACAGGATTGGCTAATTCGGTAAACTCTTTTTCAGAAGCAAAAAGGTCAATTTTAAAGCCAGGAGCCATCGTAAATTTTTTCAAAGCATCGTCACCATATAAATAAGGTGAGTTTTCGCCAATGAGTTTGGCATTGGTTTCAACAGGTTTCAAAACCAAGGTTTTAGCATCGGCAGCGGCTACGTCGTAAGTACGATTTTCGGCAACTTCTCCGTTGTAAGCGCGAAAACCCGCAGTAAACCACACTGCACTGTCTCGAATGACCGTCATTTGACGAATTTTAGTCACTTCATCGGGGTAATTATCGGGTCCAAAAGGCTTAAAACGTCTGCCATAAACGTGGACACCGTTGGGAATTTTATAGTCATTGTGCCAAAACCAATCTTTTTCTAAAACAGCTTCTTTAATCGCATTTCTTTTGTTTTCGTTTTGAATGGGCTTGTTTTCAAAAAGCTGTTCTACTAATAAAGTAGCAAATTTTTGATACCCCTCAGTATTGAGTTGGCAACCGTCAATAGTCAATTGTTCGACCGTTTCAAACCATTTTTTACTTGGATTGAAAGCATCTAAAAAGAGGACATCGTATTTATTAGCGACTTCTTGCATCGCTTTTGTATAAAGTTCTAAGTTTTTATTTTCATTAATACCATTAGGCAAATCGTATTTATTCGACAAGTTTTGAAAAGCAATCGGTGAAATCAAAGCTAACTGAGGGGCAGCAACACCATTGTACTTTTGCGCCAAAGTATGCTCCACAAAAGCACTTAATTCTGCTTTGAAATTAGCCAAACCTGCTGCACCTTCAAAGGATTCGCTGTATCCAAAAAACGCCAAAAGCACATCGGTTTTCAGATTAGACAACCATTCATCAGGTTTTGGAAAATCGCCTTGGCTATCAGACGATTTAGCATATTCCGTTTGAAATTTTTCTGCGCCAGGAAAAGCCCAAGGGTCATTACGGGCAGAATGAGGTCTAAACCCGGGCGTATCGCCACCATCGCACATATTGCGAATAGTCAATTGATGTTCTGGAAAACGCAAGTGCATTTCGGTATCAAAAACACCGTAATTCAACATCCGAGAGCCCAAATTGCCGCCTATCATGGAAATATGTGCGCCTTTCGGCAATTGGATTTTTTTAGCTGGAATAGGCAGGAAAGCCATAATGATAATCAGTATGAAAGCTGCCAGAAGTATATTTCTTCTCTTCATCGTCTTATTATTTTTAATGCAATAATAAGTTTATTTTGAGGATTTTAATGCAAAAGACTTCAAAATACTGAGGGGGGTAAAAATGTTCTTCAAAAAACACCTTGACATTATAATTTAAACCATTTTTGCAAGATATTGCGTTAGTTTTATTTCATACAATTCATCATAAATTATTCAATTTTTACAAAACTATGGAGATTTCAATTCATAATTGGATGCGTGCAGAAACCATTGAAAAAACGGTAAAACGCATTGCCAAATTAGGCTATGATAAAATCGAAATTCAGGGTACGCCCGAACAATACGATACAACAAAAGTCAGTAAACTGCTCAAAGAGTATAATATCGGCTGCTGGGGGTCTGTGACATTAATGTTGGGTGAACGCAATCTATTGGCAAAAGATAAAACGCAACGCGCCAATTCGGTGCAATATGTCAAAGACGTTGTCCGCATGGTGAAGGAATTGGACGGACAAATGGTATCCGTTGTGCCTGCCACTGTCGGCAAAATCATCCCCGACGGTCGCCCCGATGAAGAATGGGCATGGGCTGTGGAAGGCATGAAAGAAATTTACGACTATGCTGAAAGCCTTGGCATTTTAATCGGTATTGAACCCATCAATCGCTTTGAAACTTACTTCATTAATCGAGGTGACCAAGCTTTAGCTTTAGCGGAAGCCGTGGGACCCAATTGTGGTGTCTGTTTGGATACCTTCCACATGAATATTGAAGAAGATGATATCTATGCAGCCATTCGCCGCGCAAAAGGTCGCCTTGTCGGTTTTCATGTGGCGGACAATAACCGTATGGCTCCTGGTATGGGTGCGCTGAATTGGCGAAAAATCATTAAAACGCTTCAAGAAATTGGTTATGACAAAGTGCTGTCGGTTGAGTTTTGCTCACCTTTGGACCGCACACCTGCCAATCCTTATCCCAATTCCATTGAGGCAAATCCAAAAGGTTTGAGCTCAGCGCAAAAGAAATTTTTGGAAGACCATGGCAGTTCGGCGGTTACGGAAGCGTTTTATAGTATGCTTTCTAAGAAATCTATTAAGAAATTGCGTCCTTTAATATGAAAATAACAAACGTAGAAGCCTTTTGGCTTCGTTGCCCAATACCCAAAGAAAAGCAACACAAATCCGATTACGGTCTTTTGACCGATTTCGATATGACCCTCGTGGTTGTCACAACCGACACAGGACTTCAAGGTTTTGGCGAAGCAAAAGCTGCCGTAGGTTCTTCGGGCGTGTGTGCTTCCATTGTGACCTGTGTGGAACAAGAGCTAAAACCGTTGCTCATCGGACAAGATGCCCGCCATATTTCTCGGATTTGGGAACTCATTTACAACGGTACGCGCGACCATTACGCTTTGTCAAGAGGTCGGAAATTCCCTATTTTAGGGCGGAGAGGTTTAACGATTTCCGCCATGAGTGGCATTGACACTGCTCTTTGGGATTTAAAAGGCAAGGCTTTAGGCGTTCCCGTCGTTGAATTATTAGGCGGAGCGTGTCGGGATAAAATGCAAGCCTACGCCAGTGGTGGTTGGGCAAATGCCGATAAAATCGGCGAACAACTGAGGGGGTATGTGTCAAAAGGTTTTCAAGGCGTAAAGATGCGCGTCGGCGTCATGGACGAAACCGTGAAAGAAAGCATCAAACGCGTAAAAGCAGCGCGGGAAGCCCTCGGCGATGGTATAAAATTGATG
>JANMJN010000004.1:0-2653 GCA_031371355.1 Saprospiraceae bacterium | reverse complement strand
ACAAAGAAGCCCGAAATGCTCCAGTTTTTTGATACTAAAACCTATCGGGATGGCGATACATTGCAAGTCAACAAACGCATTTACTCCTTGAAAATCACGTTGGAAGACCGCAAAACACATGCAGCGAAATTGCTAAAAAACGGCTGGATTGAACTCAAATTAGCAGCCGCAGATACTGAGGGGGGGCAACAAAAAGCAATGTCAACACTTTTGAGCCGAACAATTGCTAATGACAATGCGGCTGAATTTACACGGCGTGTGAATGAATTGAATTTCCAATATTTCAAAAAACCCATAAAAAGCGTCAATTTCAAGTACAATCACTCCAATTGGGGCAGTTGTTCAAGGGATACGAACCTCAATTTTTCAAGCCGTTTGCTTTTTGCGCCCGACGATGTGCAGGACTATGTGATTATTCACGAATTGGCGCACCTTGTGGAGTTGAATCATTCAGACCGATTTTGGAAATTGGTGTCCGATGCGATGCCTAATTATTCTGAGAAGGAAAAGTGGTTAAAAAAGAACAGCCATCAATGTCGGTTTTAAAAAGTTGATAATGGATAATGGATAATGGATAATTTTGAACGTTCAAAATTATCCATTATCCATTATCAACTATCCATTATTTTGTTGCTTTCGTCAAAACAATCTGCTCACCCATTTTTGCAATGATTTTACCATAAAAATCACGTAAATCAGGATATTCTGCGACTTGATAAGTCGTTTTTTTGATACTCAATTTAGTATTTAATTTGATTTGCGTTCCGTTTGATTCTATCAAATAATCGTATTTGATAGCACCTTCACCTAATTGAAAGCGTACTATTTTAGGCAATTCTTCTACTTTATAGCCATCGGGAATGGTTAAAATAAGATTGGCAATTTCTTCCTTCGGTGAACCATAGTCTATCGTGAATTTACGTTCAGGGTTGGCAAAAGGGTTGGTTTTTTCAGCAAAACATAGCAACGGATTGATATACATTTTGTCGCCTGCTTTAGAAACATAATCCGTTGTTTTAATTTTGAAATTGCCTTTCAAAGTGGCATCATAAAAAGCCTCTGGATTCTCAAATTTTTGCTCTTCCAATTTTCCACTGATAAGTATGCCACTTAAAATAGATTGTGCAAATTTATCTACCCCCATTTCCTTAATATTTTGGCGATTTTCAACTGCTTCAAAGCCCGAAGTCGTTGTGGCAATCGTACCTGAAAGCCACCCCTCAGTATTGAGTATCATAGTTCCTTGAGACATGCGGCGTGTAGCTATTTTGTTTAAGGGGATAACAACGGCATAATTCTCTTTTCCCCAAAACTCATAGCCGCCACCATTCAAGTCTTCAAAAGGTAATAGGTCAACAGGATGCGGGTAAGAAGCCACATCAATGAAAAAAGTATCTTTTTCGATTAAAACGCGACCAATAGTACGGTCAAAACGATTGTAAACAGCATAAGGTGTACCAATTTTGCCATGCTTTCGGGTACTAATGAGAACAGGATGGACTTCTATGCCTGCCGTCCTTATCATATTCATCATAAGGATATTCATTTCCGAAGGGGTTAATTTCCCTTTTTTTTGCAATTCAGATACAGTGCCAGATAGGAACAAAGAACGACCTTTATTTTGATCAAAGGTTTTACCAATATAATTGAAAATGGCTTGTACTTTTTCTTTGGGTTTCATGCCATCATTGACAACAGTAACTAACTCGTCTTTCAGAACACTTTTTTTGTCAATAATACCGTAAAAGTCGTTATCATATAGAAGTTCTTTGGCTTCTTCTGCCCACGATTTGACATATTTTTTGGGGACGCCAAATCCCGGTTCAGGGTTATATTCTTCAAGATAAAAATTCAACTTAGTGAGATAATCAGCCGACGAAGTAATAAATTTTTCAGGTTGAAAAGCAGGAATGTCTTTTTGAATCCAAAAACTCTCACTCGTATCATAGTAGTAATTATTATTAATCGCCCTCTTTGATGCAACATCTGCTATAAATCCCCTTCCTGAGCTCTCTTGTGTAACAACAGAATAAGTTTTTCGATCGTTGTATTGCGAACTGACCATATAAGGCGTAGTACCTTGACTGATTTGAGAAAACTTCAGAACTTTTGGCACACTCATTTTATATTCACTCCACATTGTCGGAATGATATGTTGAAAAGTCCAATCACCCAAATAGCCGCCAGAAATATTGTATTCCAATTCAATTATACTTCCTTCGCGGACATTGGGCATTATTATTTTTCTAAGATTCCAAAACTTTGTGATTTTTTCATCAAACATATTTTCTTTCGTCAACTTGGTCTCAACCATTTTCCCGTTTTCAAGATTATAGGTGATTCCTCTGACACCAGAAATGGATGCCCAGTTTGGCAATTCAATGATAAAATTGCCTTGTTCAAAAGCTGTTTTTTTGAAAATTTTGATGCGGACATGCTGTGTGAACAAACTGTTTTTGCCAATCGTACAGTTACCTTTGTCGAACAAAACGACAGCTCCTGCATCGAGGTCTTTGCCGTATTGTGTCATTTTAATCTCTTCATCAGAGAGTTCGCCAAACTTAACTTCCAATGGTTTTATATCATTTTGGGCTTGTAATAAAACAGAAAAAAGCAGCAAAGCTGCAAGGGCAAACAGCGGTTTTTTCATTTA
>JANMJN010001330.1:0-3318 GCA_031371355.1 Saprospiraceae bacterium | reverse complement strand
ATGTTGTTCGGGTGCTTTTTCATAAACGGCTAATTCACGCACAAGGGCATGAACGGCAGGCATATCGTCAATAGTAGCGGGTCTGATTTGAATATTTTTCATTTGCTGAAAGATGCACTATTTTGTTTGTAATACTAAAACCAAACAAATTTAGAGGCACAATAATTTTGTGCCTCTAAATATTTAATTTATTGTTTTTCAATAAGTTGTGTCAAAATTGAGTTGTCAGAAACCAAGCGTATGATATAGCTACCATTTGTCAAGTGACTCAAATCTAAACTTTGCCCCCCCTCAGTATGCGCTAATTTTTTAGACATAACAACTTGTCCTTGAACATTGACGACAGAAACGTCAGCTGTTGACCCGATTTTATCGAACTCTAAAGTGACAATTCCTTTTGTGACAGAAGGATAGACTTTGAAAGCTGATTTTTCAATCGAGCTAACCGAAGAAGTTTTAGAAACACTGCCTGCCCATGTTGTAGCCACGCGAATACCGTCGATTGTCAACGTTGTACTATCGGCCGCTGTGCCTTGGCGGAGGAAAAATGAATTTATTTCCGATGCATCAGAACCTGTACCGACACCTAAATTATTAATGGTATAAGTTGCTGGCTCTGTTAAAGTTGTAGAAGCGGGCGGATGAACGTAGAAAGCGACGGTATCGTTGGTAGCTGCTGTTGTATTGAAACCATATTTGATGGTCACCAAGTACGTCGTATTGAGCGTGTAACGATTCGTTGAATACAAAGCTACCTGTGTTCCTCTACCAATACCAAAATAACAACCATTGGCACTATCACTTTTGATATAGTAGCGTAAATTGTAACTGGATGTACCAGAGTTAAAACCTGTAACATAGTTTGTTGTATTCGTTGTACCAGCTGCTAAAGCAACTGTTTTTACATTGATTAAAAAGGAAGCATAGACACCACCTGATACGACGGCTGAACTGAAGTCTTTCTTCGTATCTTCGCCACTTGCTACCATGTCAACGGCATTGCCGATGCCAGAGTTGGCATAACCTGTTTTAACCAAGCCTGTAGCACGTGCAAACAGACCATTAGTGCCCCATGCACTAACAGGTAACCAGCCGTTTTTTGACAATGAATCGGTGTAGTTGAAATCTTCTGAAAGAAGTGCTTGTGCATGTGTCGTCGTTGCGATAAATAAACATAGGAGTAAAATAATGTTTTTCATAATGAGTAAAATTTTGGTGAAAAAAAAAGTATTAAAGCATTGAAATACAAAGTTTTATTTTGTATTTTAATATTTTTATATGTTTGTTTTCCATTTGATATTGCACCCAGCACTGGGATACTGTTTTGATGCCACGTCATCCCCCCTCAGTATGGCATCCAGTACAGCCCGTAAATCTTTGCCAGTTACAGGCACTTCATTTCGAGGTCTTGAATCATCAATGCGACCTCGATAAGCCAATTGCATATTGCCATCAAAAACATAAAAATCGGGCGTACAAGCGGCATCATAAATCTTAGCAACTTCCTGTGTTTCGTCGTACAAATAAGGAAAAGTGTACCCCTCAGTATTAGCAAAGATTTTCATCTTTTCAGGCGAATCTTGTGGATAATTAACCGCATCGTTTGAGCTTATACCAACAAATGATACGCCTTTTGGTTGATAATCATGTGCTAAAGTCACTATACCTTGATTAACGTGTAGCACATAAGGACAATGGTTGCAGAGAAACATTATAACAGTTGCAACTTCTGATTGTACGTCATTCAGATTTAAAATTTGACCACTGACCGTATCGGGCAAGTTGAAAAAAGGTGCTTTAGTGCCAAGTGGCAGCATATTTGATTCTGTAAAAGCCATTTTTATTTCAAAATTAACGTTCTGGAACGATGAAATGTTAAAACCCTAGAATTAATAATTTCTTTCTCTACCGTCTGTCATAAACCAAGTAGGAGCAGCGTCATCGGGGTCGCCATTATAATTAATTGTAATTTCTTCACCCGCCGCTATGTTCCGAACAGCGAAAATTTCAATATAAAGTTCTTCAAATTCCATAAAATAATCGGCATTTGAAGGTGCAAAATGATTGTAAAGCGAGCCAAATCCGAGAGCAATTACGCATTGTTTTTGGTCGTCACCCCATAGAAAATAGTAATCATAAAGCGTTGTGGTGTCCAAAACAGCCATTTCACCTTCTTTCATCACGATGACTGGGCAGACTTCAATCATATCGCCTTTTTTGATAGGCGCACCTGTGAAAACACCGCGCCCACCTAATGAACTTTGTGCAATATAGAGCGTTGGGTTTCTCATTTATTTATCGTTTTGGTCCACGCCTTCTTCTTCTTGTCTCTGAATTTCTTCATTACTGAGGGGGGCTTTTAGTTCTTTCAAAAGTTTTCCGGATTCATCAAATTCAAGATTGATATAATCTGTACTCGTTTCTAATTCAATTTGATAAGTGAGTTTGTCACCTGTTTTGACACGCATAATAACGGCTGCAGCAGCATTTTGATATTTTGTATTTAAAACCTGTTGTATGACTTTTGGCAAAGCCGTTTGTTCGATAAAAGTAGAAGTGTATTGATAAACGCCTTTGGTATCGAAAAAAGCTTTGCTTTCAAGTTCGCCATCATAAAAAAGAGCTGCAAAACCTATGTCCAAAGTATCCCAAATGACATCTTCAGCTTTGGGATATCTTTTTATAAAATCTTCGTGAAAGTTTGAAGTAGGTTGTCCATTTGCCTTCTTTGAAGCATCGGGCTGGTTTTTACAAGCTAAAAAGCATGTGATTGATAGAAAAATAAAAAGATAGCGTTGCATAGTTATGATATTTTATATCGGCAAAAATAGACTTAAATAAGCAAAGGGCAAAATGAAAAAATGTAAAAGGCAAAATGCATTGGGCAAATGACAAAGGGCAAAACCGATATACAGCCTTGCCCTTTACATTTTGCCGATTGCTCGCTATTACTCGTTTCCGAAGAACTCTTTTTGTAATGCAGCCGTTTCCTCTGCAGGATCGGTCGACGAAGAGTCATCTTCAACGCGACGACGGGCACTGGGGTCAGCAACCGCGTGAGTTGCTGAGTTTGGAATCGGTCGAGCGTTTTTAGCTTCCACACTTTTGGTAGCGTGAGGTACGAGTTTGAGCCGTTCTTTGCTGATGAGTTGCCCTGTCATCGTACAGATGCCATAAGTTTTATTTTGAATACGGATAATCGCATTTTCAAGATTGCGCATGAATTGTTGTTGGCGAGACAACATATTATTCAGCATTTCCATTTCAGTATGACTTGAACTTTCGTCGGTCCAGTCACCGCTTTGTTGATTTGCGCTA
>JANMJN010001328.1:0-1549 GCA_031371355.1 Saprospiraceae bacterium | reverse complement strand
CCAAAGAAAACAGCCGATTGATGCGGGTTTTCACCATACCTCAAAGGCGCATTTTGTTGGATTGAATGTTTGAAAACACTGTTTGAAGTAATCTCTTCAGGTTTTAAAGAACCTTCGCTGATGAAATCGGGCATACTTTCTGCCTCATTTTGTTGCGCCAAAAACCATTTAAAAATAGCCGTATCATAGTGACTCGACACATTAAAGGCTTTCATCGCAAAGTGGCGGCGTTCATCAAGCTTTGTAAAACCATTTTTTTCTTGCAATAATTGAAGGAAAAAAGCATAGTCATCTTTGCTTGGAATGACCACCACATCTTGGAAATTTTTGGCTGCTGCACGAATCAATGAAATACCACCAATGTCAATTTTTTCAATAATATCCTCTGCATTTGTCGTTTTTTGAAGCGTTTCTTCAAACGGATACAAGTCAACAATAACGAGGTCAATTTCTGGAATATCGAATTTTTCAAGCTGCGCCGTATGATTGGCTTCGCGGCGTGCCAAAATACCTCCGAAAACTTTTGGATGCAAGGTTTTGACGCGACCATCGAGAATTGATGGATACGTGGTGAGGTCTTCAACAGCTTCACAAGCTACACCAAGACCTTCGATAAAGGACTGCGTGCCGCCTGTTGAATAGATTTTAACCTTCAAACGGTCAAGTTCTTTGATGATTTCATCGAGACCATCTTTATAAAAAACGGAAATAAGGGCGGACTTAATTTTCTTTTTGTACATAAATCAGAAAAGTGTATGATTTTATAAATGTTTGATTATCAATTTTTTGCCTTAAAAAGAGTGTTTATACTGAGGGGTAGCTTTTGTCGGCGCAAAGGTAGGATTTATGAATGGAAAATTGTAGCGTCAACTTACAGTTGATGCAGTAGATACTTTCTAAGTTCTGATTATTAGTTGACGTTACTTCTTATTTCCGAATCTCGTTTTTTAAACCGAATAAGGGTTCGTGGTTTTTCTTCTTTTTCTGCCGAGAATTGGTTAAATGTTCCGTAAAAGCCATTGGCGCATAGCGCAAACCCATTTTGTCCGCATTGGAGGTCACAATTTGTGACCTCCAATTATTGAACTCTTCATCTGAAAGTTCAAACATGAAATCCAATGGGAATCGGTCAAGGTTTCTATTTACTTCTTCAAAACAAGCACATCTTGAAAGTCCTGAACATCTGATTCGCGTTGCCCTAAACGCCAAAAACCATCTATTTTTTTTGAAATTGTCAAACCACTGTCAGCAATTATTTTTTCTAAAAAAACAGCATCAAACGCCACATTTGCCGCTTTTACTTTATCGTCCATCAAGGCATAATGTCCATAATCGAAAGGGAAATGAAAGTCTGTTTTGGATTGTAAAATAGCTCTTGTGGTTTTATCTAAAATAAAAAATGTTGCGACACATGTCCCCCCTTCAACCATAACTCGTTGAATTTCAAACAAATATCGCTCAACTTCATCAGGCAGCATGTGTGTGAAAACAGAAGTTAAAATAACAAAATCAAAGGAATTGTCAGGATAAGGAAAGGTAAATTGCGCAG
>JANMJN010001142.1:0-13932 GCA_031371355.1 Saprospiraceae bacterium | reverse complement strand
TAAAGCGACTGCTTTGTAAGCCATAAGAGTTGTGGCGTGTTTAGGTAATTTTTTTTCTATAAAAAATTTTTCAGCACCTTGACGGATTTGCTTGTAAATATGTTGTGGTGTATCTGCACTTGCATAGCGAATTTTTTTGCTTTCAAAAGAGGGCGCAGTTTGATAACTCATTGTTTTATGTTTTAAAAAATAATGAAAATTTGATGCCTAAAAAGACAATACCTTACATCATGAACAGCTTGTCAAAAACCGTCATTTTCCTTGTATTTTAAGGCAAAATTGTATTAAAACAGTGATTTAAAAAAGCTATTTACCCCTCAAACGGGCAAAATAGCGGGTCAAACGGACAAGAATAGCTTAAACAAAACAATTAAACAACTTGCGAAAAGTGTCCACCTTTCCGCAAGTTGTTTATTACGTTGTTACTGTGTTGACACAGCCTTTTTTCGACCCACTTTATAGTCGAATAAACCCATTTTCAACCCCGCACTCAGTGAAAACCCTTGCATAGTATTCGCTGGTAACAATGCCGTTTGGTTATCACTTAGGAAAGACAAACGGTAATTAGCACCCATATAAATTTTAGCATAGCGCATCAAATTCATTTCTAAATGAATGCCTGGTTGTACGACCACAAAACTGTTGCCCTTGTGGTCGCCATGCCCGAGATTGTCATTCCAATCATGCCCTTTTTCGGCGCGAACCGAATCTGCCGAAGCCTCTCCTCCACCAATCATAAGTGGAAACGAAACGTGGACAAGGGCATCAGGTCTGGGTGTATATTCAATTTTACCGCCCATGACCATTGACTGCACCGCCAAAGGACTAACCGCTTTTGGAACAAAAGCATCGTCTAAACTCATTTGCGCCGTTGCGCCAACTGCCCATTTTTTGTTTAATACAAACATCGCAGATGCACCACCAAAACTGGTCATATCACCACGCAATTGTCCATAACAGAACTCTGGGGCAACGTAAAGCCCGATGGATTGTGGTTTTATCAATTTAATAAGTGTGTGTGTTGTATCCTGTGCTGCTATGTTAAAAGCCATAAAGAAACAAGCTACGGTCATTGAAAAGAAAACTTTTTTCATCTCTAAATACATTGATTGATAATTTAAAAGTGTGAATTGTTGGTCGGCTTAGTGCTTATAGGAAGGTTATACAAGGCAGCGTTGGGAAACGTAGGTAGTGGGCAATACTTTTAAATTATTTATTTTTTGAAAAATAATTTTTAACACCAAATAATGATAAGGCATTCAACATACCCAGAATGAAGTCTCTCAGTATTTAACCTTAAAGAGGCTATGTTTGCTTATGATTTTTGATAAATCTGACTAAGTTACCCAAAACAAACGGCTCGTTATCGCAAAGACAACGAGCCATTTGACATAAGGATTTTCCTTCTCAAAAAATAAAATACAGAGATAAACCCTGTTTTTTCCAGCAACAAATCTTGGCATGGTGTCATTCGACGTATAAGGGTGCTAAAAAATCTGCTTGTATTCTCAATTGTTGTACTATTGTTGTGCTAAGGCACAAAAAAAGCGTTGTAAGTAATTGACTTACAACGCTTTGTGTTTTTTATTTGTGATCCGGATTGGACTCGAACCAATGACCTACTGCTTAGAAGGCAGTTGCTCTATCCAACTGAGCTACCGGACCATTTCTTTAAACAGCGCGCAAAATTAGTCCTATTTCTCGAAAAATCAAGACAAAATACTGAGGGGGGTAAAAAAAACTTTTCAATATGCTTGAATTGCCCATTTTTCAGTAGCTTTAAACCTAAAATACAACCATTTTATTTAATGATACATGATGAAGTATGAATGATAACAATTTTATCATCCATACTTCATCATTCATAATTCATCATTATTATGTCTTTTCCAAATACGCAACGATTAGTGGCGCTCGATGTTTTTCGTGGTCTGACGATTGCGCTCATGTTTACGGTCAACAACCCTGGAACGTGGTCGTTCATTTATCCTCCTTTGGAACATGCCAAATGGTCGGGTTGGACACCGACGGACTTCGTTTATCCGTTCTTTTTGTTTACAGTTGGGGTAGCCGCTTGGTTTTCTTTGAAAAAATATCAAAATGGTGCGCCGCGTGCTTTGTATTATAAAATAATCAAACGAGGCATCATGATTTTTGCGATTGGTTTAAGTTTGACTCTGTTTCTCAATTCTTTGTCGAGTTACCATAACTTGCGGATAATGGGCGTTTTACAGCGTATCGGTATTGCCTATATGTTGGGCACTTTGATTTGTGTATCGTTTAGCAAACGAAATGTCGTTATCATTGCAGCAACTATTCTGTTGGGCTATTGGGCTTTGATGTATTTTTTCAGCGACCCGACTTATCCTTTCGGCTTCTACGATGGCACGCAATATTTAGGTCTTGAAAACAATATTGTTACTCGATTTGATCGTTGGGTGCTGGGTGCAAGCCACCTTTACAAAGGCTATGGCGGCATCCCTTTCGACCCAGAAGGTTTACTTTCGACACTGCCCGCCGTGGTTTCTGTCATTTTGGGTTACTTTACGGGTATGTTGGTTGATACTCGTCCTGACCGCCGTTCATTAGTAAAAGTGATGTTTCTATGGGGCATCGCAGCGTTGACAGTGGGTCAAATTTGGGATTTTGCATTTCCAATCAATAAGCCGATTTGGTCATCAAGTTATGTCGTTTTCATGGCAGGTTTCAGTTTAGTTATCAATGCCGCTTTGATATGGTTGATCGATGTTCAAGGCTGGCGTGGATGGACGAAGCCTATTTTGGTATTGGGTATGAACTCACTTTTGGCGTTTATTATCGCAGGTGTTTATGTCAAAACCATTTCGAAAATAAAATTTGACAGCCCCTACGAAACGGTTACACAGGTTTGGAACAACAACGCAATCGTACCAAAACGTATTGGCGGCTATCAAAAACTGTATGAAACCTACTTTTCTCCTTTGACGACGGACTATCAGACCATGAAAAGCGTTAAGGACAAAGTGCTAACAGAAAAAAACAACCCCTCAGTATGGAAAGACTTTGAAGCACGCCAAAAGTTAAGTTCTTTACTTTTTGCTTTGTTTCATGTTGTCTTATTTTGGGCAATATTGTGGATATTTTATAAGTTTAACATCTTTCTTAAAGTATGATTAGTAATGGTGAGTGGTGAATAATTTACCAATCACCATTACCAATCATTCATCATTAAATTATTCACCAATCACCATTAAATATATGCGTTTAGAAAAAGTAAAAAGTTTAATCTCTGATGGCAGAACGCAGGAAGCCATTGACCTTTTGCAGGAAATATTGAAGGACAAGGATAAGCCCTTGCTAAATCAAACTCTATTGTTAGAAGGTCAACTCAAAGAATTGCAACGCAAAATGCAACTCGGTTTACAAGATGCAACAGCTGATTTGAATCGCATCAATTTCACTCTGCTCACAGTTTGCGATGATGCTTTCAATTTGTCAAATATAGGAGACGATGCACCTGATAAACCGTTTTCAGATGATGAAAAACCAACAGGATTGTTGGCAAATCCTTTGGCGATTTTTGGTATTATTGCAACCATTGGTATTGCCATTGTTGTAGGCATTGTCGTTTTAGGATATAAAACTAAAGTCGTTCAGCCGTTGCCTTTACCCGTAGTTGATACCGTAAAATCAGAAACGATTTGGCTTGCAACACCTGCTTCTGCAACAGTTTTAGACAAAAATTACGGAAACGTCAAAGCTGATATTTTATCCATAAAAGCGACGATAAAAGATGTAAATACTAAAATATTAACCCTCGATATGCAGTTTAATTGTCTTAAATCATCTTCGGGTGCTTGCATTATCAATTATCTTAGGTTTCAACTCGTTGAGTCGAATGGCAATAAAATAGTCCCTTGGGAGGATGTTTATTTTGCTGAAAACCCAAAAGATGGTCAAAAATCAGCTGGAAAAGTAGCCTTTGTGATATCGAATCAGTTAAAACAAACCGATTTGCAGATTTACTACGTCGATAAAATGGAAAAAACTTTGGTAACGGTTAAATTAAATGCACCGAGCCAATAAATCATTTACCACCAATACTTTAAGAATTGTAAAAAAACATAAATTGTACTCACCGATTTGTCAAAAAAAGAAAACACACATGAAAAAAAATATCTGCATCGTCCTCACTTTGACGGCGATGATGGCTGTATTTAAGGCTTCTGCACAACAAGAGCAATCGCTCAATTTTATGACCGATACATGGCAAGCCCACATGACAAACCCGGCTTTGTTGCCTTCCAAAAAGCTGTCAATCGCCTTGCCGAGCGTTTACTTCAATATCAATAGCCCCGATTTAGTGATCAATGATTTAATAGTCAATGAAAATGGCTCACGTAATTTGTATCTGAATAAATTGTATGCGCCTGAACGTCCTGAATTGACGCACATCAATGGCAATGTGCAAGTGCAAACTTTGGGCATATCATTTCCTGTTTCCAATAGATTGAATTTAAGCATTTACCAAGCTGGCACTGCAAACCCCTCAGTAACGTATCGCCGCAACCTCGCCCAATTGTTTTTTAAAGGGAATGCTGACTTTTTGGGCAAAACGGTTGCCTTTGGCTCTTCTACTAATGGGGACATGCGGAGTGAAATTGGCATTGGCGCAACCTATCATTTACCTGTTTTTACGATTGGCGGCCGTATCAAATTTCACAGTGGCATTGCAAGTGTTTTTACGCAATCCGACAAACTTGACATCTCTTTTAATCAAACAGACTATAGTCTTGGTTTCAAAACAGATATTGATTTGCGTATGTTTTCTGCTTATAAAATTACCAATATTCAAAACACACAAGATGTTGTAAATCAAGGGCTTTTCTCAAAAAACTCGGGCGTTTCATTTGATTTAGGCGGCTCTATGAAGTTAGGAAAAATTCAACTCAACGCCAGTTTGATTGATATTGCTGGCTCAATAAATTGGAAAAATGACGGTACTACTTACACTTCAAAAGGCGATTTTACATACAAAGGGCAGGACATCAATAACTTTAATCAGTTTTTTAATATTGACTCATTGAGTTCAAAATCCTTTACTGATACCCTCAAAAAAGTGTTGGGTTATACTGAAACGGCAGGAGCAACTTATACCCAAAAACTGCCGATGAAACTGTACCTCAGCGGCGCTTATCAACTCAATGACAAGGTATCTTTGGGTGCTTTGATTTATAACGAAAGTGGGGGAACAACAGCTTCACAAACTGGTTTTGCTGTTGATGCAACGGTTAAAGCGGTGGATATTCCTAAGGTTTTGAAAATTCGGGCAGGATTGACGTATGGCTTACGCAATGGAAAATTTAATAATTTGGGGGCGCACGTCACTATGAACGCTTTTAAAGTCTTTCAAATTTTTGCTGTAACGGATAATATTTTGACGGCATTTAAACCATACGACTCAAATAGTGCAAATGGACGGATTGGCATGGGGCTTATTTTTTGAAAATTTGGGCTTTTTACTGAGGGGTATTTTTGGAAAATGAAACAAGCATAACCGTTTGTTTTTTCTTAATGATTCAAGTATCTTTGTTTTAAAATAAAAGGAAATGGAAGTAATATTGCTTAAAAATCAAATCTATACAAAAGTTGAAAAATTAACTACAGAACAATTGCTGTTAGTCAGTGACTTTGTTGGTTGGGTTGAGAAAGCCTTGCCAAAAAAAAATACAACTGTTCCCAAAAGTATTACTCCTCCCCCCGTCAATGGTCATCGAGATATGACAGCTATTTACGCACTCCAAGAGTTATTTCAAGATATAAACTCTGATTTACTTATTACTGATGTCACCAATGAACGAGAAGATAGAGTATGAATTATTTTTTCGATACTTCCGCTTTGTTCAAACTCTTTGTTGCTGAACCCAATGCACCACAAGTTCAAACGCTTTATGCTGATACCTTCAATGTCATTTGGGTTTCAGAATTGACAAGACCAGAGTTTTACAGTACAGTTATGAGACGATACAGAGGTAAGGAATTATCTAAAAAACAGTTGAAAGCTATTTCAAATAATTTTGAGTCCGTTTGGTCGAACTTGCTTATTATTCCTTTTGATTTGTCTTATCTTTCTCTCGCCGAAAGCCTTATAAAAACCGTCGGTAAAAAACAAAACCTACGGACACTCGATGCTTTTCAATTAGCTGCTTTTCAAAGTCGTTCAGAAACTGATTGGCAGTTTTTGACTGCAGATATTGGGTTCGCTAACTCCGTTAATTCTTTAAAAATCAACGTTTTAATCGTTTAAGAAGTCTTTTTTTTCAAGCCTAAAAAAATATGAGTTTTATACTGAGGGGGTCACAACGAAAACCGTAAACTCACTCTCAGATAAAGGCTATGCCAAGAAGAAATATCTGTTCCCCAAGGATAGAAAACAGCCACACCGAGACCGAGATTTCCAAAATTCAAGTAATTGATTTTCAATAAATTATCTAAAATCAAACCACTTTCAATGATGGGTTTTGAGGGTGTTGAGAATGTAATATCGAGGTGAGATTCGGGGTGAGACAGTTGCCCAAAAGCTATATTTTGAGCGATGCTCAATTGTGGTGATGACCATTTTGAACGGTACAAAACATTCCCAAAAGACTGTGCTATATAGACATTCAAAAACTTATCGGACAACCAAGTAGCCGTGTCGCCAAAAGTTTGAAATGTGTTAGGTACATATATAAAAAACAAACCGCCGCTACCACTCTGATTGAGCGTAAACAGCTTTGCTAACGGCACATTTCCTTTGACAATGCCGCCTTCGACTCGCCAAATCAAGCGACCTAAACGCCGAATCATCGTTGTTTGATGGAGAGAAAACAACCATTTATCGTAGGCATAGCCCCCCCTCAGTAAACCGTTAAATCCATGTGTATAGCAGACCTCAATGACAGGTATTTTATTGATTTCATTGATGGTTTCACCGAAAAACGAAGGATTTTGCTCATTATAAACGTATTTGAAGTACATTGAAAACTCTGTGAAATGAAAATCAGTCGCCACCTCTCCCCTATTTTTTTCAAATCTATAGGCATAATTGGGTTGCAAAAACTGTTGTTGTCCCAATAATTTCAAAAAAATACGCTTACCAAGACGACTACTAAAAGAGGCAGCTAATTCGTCATTCGTATCAAAACGATTGGCATAAATGCTGCGCGAAACGAAGCCTGCGGGGTCTAATTCGGACAAAGCACCCGGCTCTCGAATGTCGTGAATATAACTCAATTGAACGGACGTTTGCCAACCTTGAGCCAAGCGAAATTTGATTTGTGCGCCATATTTCCAAGCAGAATCCCTCAATCCATACCCCGCATAAATGCTTGATTCCAAAAACTTTGGGCGACTGAATGCGGCTGCGGGTGCATTTGTAAACCCCAAACCAAGCCTGATGTTTTCATAATTATTTGTCTTTATCAAACGTCTCAAATCAAGACTAATATCACTTTGTTTTATAGGTACTTTGCCCGAAGTCAATGAGTTGAGGAGTTTAGCCCAAAAGTCAAAATGCTTTTTGCGGCTAATGCTGTCCATCCAATCGTAGGTTCGCAACTCGCGGATACTGAGGGGGGCTACAGAGCGAAAGGGCAACCAAACGCTATCGGCTTGACCAAAGGCAGTTTTTTCAATAATAAGTGGCGCTTCGGGATTAAAATCTTTTTGTTGGAAAGGTGGATTGATGGACACGTCTGAAATATAGCTGCGCCCAACGATTCGCGCGCCCAAATATGGGAGTGGATATTTTGGAAAATCGAGTTCAAAATTGAGCTGTTCAGGAAACCATTGTGCAGAAATGGTATCAAAACGATATTGTTGCTCAATTTTTAGCGTTGATATGGAGGCGTTAGAGGGTTTTGCTTGGACATTTTGCACTGCCCATTGACGAGAATTGATGTGTAAGATACCTGCTAGTCCTTCAAAAACTTTTCCTTTTTGTGGATGAAAAGAAAGGATAAAAACGGTGTCAATCCCTTGGTAAAGTGTGTCTTCGATATTAAAAAAATATTGATTAAGACTGCCAATACTGATAGGATTGACATAATTTTTATCCAAAACACGTAAAAAATCACCATAAAATGAAAAGGGTTGAATCATATTCGCCAAGGCAACCATGCCCGCATTGGGAAATCCACTGACCCGATTTAATATGACACGTTCAAAATTATCATTTGGAAAACGGAAGCGACGTTCTGTGACCGTTTCCATCAAAAAGGCTTGTCGGTCTGCGTTTTGGGCAGATGATTTTTCGAAGTTTTCTTGGAGGTCTTGATTGCGTTGTTTTGAAATGCCTCTTTTTGACATATATTGGACAAAAGCAGAGTCATTTGGTACAAAGTCAAAAGCGACTTTATTGTAGGTTTTACACTGAAAAGTGCCTACTTTTTCTGGATTGTTCTTATTTCTATTAGCAACAACAAGCCGAATGATGCGGTTGGCAGGGTTTTCTCCCGCCGAAATAGTGACTTCAGAAATCAAATTATCAGCATTTTTTAGGATTATACTGAGGGGGTTGTTCGAAGCATTTTTTTTCAAAAAATCATCATCTAAGCGTAGTATTTCAGAACCAATACATCGAAAAGTGAGGGATCGAATAGGTGTTTTTGAAGTAATATTAAAACGTCCTTCAATATCGGAAAGAACACCCTTTGTTACATCATCATTGGGCAAAATAGCAACAAAAGCCAAAGACTCGCCTTCGGTATTTTTCACTATTCCATAGTATGAAAAAGTGTTTTGCGCCAACAAAGCCGATAAAGGACAGAGTAGGAAGAGGGCAGCTATTTTAACAAAAAGGTGCATAAATGGGTATTTAACTTTTAAAAAATATCTTTGATAAACGACCGATCCCCCCCTCAGTATTTTAAGGTCACGATAAAAAAAACGGCTGCAAACTTTTATGCTTGCAGCCGTTTTTTATCATTTCATTTTATTAAATCTAAAACGTCCTTTATAACTTAGTGATTTTCACAGACTTAACATCGCCATCACTGCGACGAATCTTGAGAATATAAGTACCACTTGGCAAGTTGTCCGTATTGATCTGATAACGTATTTGATCGCTTGTAAACTTCTGTGTCCTGACAAGACTACCTATGTGGTTATAGACCTCAATAGTACCCTCAGCGTTATCAGCATCCAAAACTTCAACAAAAAGAGCGTTTTGAGCAGGATTTGGATATGTTAAAACGCTTTGTCCGTTCAGTCCCATTAAGACTTTTTTGGCATCTGTTGTTTTTACGTCAACATTATCCGTGGTCACTTGATGAATACGATAGAAACTACGTCCCATTTTAGGTTCCATATCCGCAAAACGATACAAGTTATTGGTTTGATTTTGTGAAACCATAGAACCAATTGTTGTGAAATTGATACCATCGGTTGACTTTTCAATCAAATATTTACTTGAAACCTGCTCGTTAGAAGTTGCCCAATCCAACATCACTTCTTTTTTATTGACTGGATTGGCGTTGAAACCCTCGAAACCACCGAAAGCACCTTGACAGCTGGAGACGTTGACTGTGATGATTTTCGTTTTTACACAACCGAATGACGAGACTATAAGTTTTACCTCTTTTGGACCCGTTGAAGTGAATTTCACCGTTTGAACTCTATTAAAAGTTAAACCAGGCACAGCACCAGAAAAAGACCATTCATAAATAGAACCGGCTACATTTTCTTCTGCCGTGAAAGTGACATCTTGATTCAAGCAAGCGGTCGTTGGTCCAATTATATTTGCAAATGCTCTTAATGTGATTGTTATGACATTTGTCTCTAAGTAAATACAAGTACCACGACGCACACACCGTACGAAATAAGTCGTTTTATTGAGTGTAGGAATCAGATTTGCAGGTAAATTTTTGCCTGTGGCTCCGGGAATGGGTATCCAAGTTAATGGATTAAACACCGCAGAGGCATCATTATACATCCACAAATATTGGATTGGATCAACGTCAGAACCGCCTGAAGCGGGCGTTGTCTCCGAAATTTGTTGAAGTTCGCTGTTTGAACAAATCGTTTGGTTACAGCAAATTACACCCGGATTTGTTACGTTATTACAGAAGTTATTGGGAATATCTACGATACAACTTGTACGACAGCCATTGGCATCTGTAACGACAACACTGTAAGAACCCACACTCAAACCTGTTCTTGTTTGAGTTGTTGCGCCATTATTCCATAAATAAGTATATGGTGCTAAGCCAAGGGAAGCATCCACTCTTACCTCTGCATCATTGGTATTATTGCCTGTCATTGCCTTAGTAATGGTGATTTGACATCTCAAGTTAGGCGATGTAACCGCTGGTACTGTTGCCAAAATAAAGTTAGTACAACCATTTAAATCTGTTACAGTAACGGTATAAGTACCACCAACCAAGTTGATAATTTTGGCTGTCGTTGCGCCATTACTCCATAAATAGGAATAAGGAGATGTACCGCCCGAAACGTTAACTTGAGCAGTACCGATTGGTTGGCAAGTTGCGTTCGTAACAGTCGTTGTTACAGCAATAGCCGTTGGCTGCGTGATGGTAACAGACTGTGTAGAATTACATCCTACGGCATCTGTTACAGTAACTGTATATGTGCCTGCTGTCAAGCCTGTTACTGCTGCTGTTGTACGACCACTGCCCCAATTGTAGGTATAAGGAGCGGTACCACCTGTTGCAGATGCGGTCGCTGCGCCATTATTACCACCTAAACAAGATACATTTGTCACGGCAGAAATGGTAACAGTTGGGCTATTCGGTGCACTTATTGCTTGGCTTGTCATTTTTGTACAGCCGTTGGCATCCGTAACAGTAACCGAATAAGTACCTGAAGCAAGACCACTGATAGAAGCCGTGGTTGCGCCATTGCTCCAGTTATAACGATACTGAGGGGTACCTCCTGAAGCAGAAGCGGTTAAACTACCATTGCTACTGCCGCAAGTCGGGTTAGTCAAACTAATACCAATGGCAATAGCGGTTGGTTGCGTTAACGTTACACTACTGTTGGCTGTACAACCGCCATTTGTAACAGTAACAGAATAAGTCCCCGCTGTTAAATTGCTGATTGTGGCTGTATTACCACCATTGCTCCAAGCATAAGTTACAGTGCCTGTGCTACCTGTTACGGTTGCTGATACGGAACCGTTGTTACCCGCATTACAAGTAACATTTGAAGAACCTAATGATACAGATATACCATTTGAAGATGTGACTGTTACCGTTGCATTGGCTTTACAGCCTTTAGAATCCGTCAGTGTTAAGGTATAGCTGCCAGCTGCAAGACTTGAAATTGAACTTGTTGTAGCCCCATTTGACCATAAGTAAGTGTAAGGTGATGAACCACCTGTCACTGTTGCGGAAGCAGAACCATTGCTTGCGCCGCAGGTTGTTTGATTAACTGAAGCGGAAATATTTATCGCCGTAGGTTGAGTTATTGTTATCGTTTGAGTTGAAGAACAACCCAATACATCTGACACAGTTACAGTGTAAGGACCCGCAGTCAAGTTTGCTTGAACAGCTACGGTTCCGCCGTTACTCCAACGATAAGTATAAGGCGCAGAACCACCCATAACCATTGCCGTTGCACTACCATCATTGCCGCCAAAACAAGTAACATTTCTAACATCAACAGTAACTGCAAGTGAAGTTGATGAAGTAATCGTTGTTGAACCAATCGCTGTACAACCATTTCCGTCCATTACAGTAACAGTGTAAGTACCCGCACCGAGTAGAGTGATGGTTGCTGTTGTTGCGTTCGTACTCCATTTATAGGTGAATGGCGCAGTACCCGTTGGCGTTGCAGTAGCCGTACCATTGGCAATACCACATGCGGCATTTGTACTTGTAACATTGACTGAAAGATTACCAGCAGCATTCACTACCGTGCTGGCTGTATTGACACAGCCATTGGCATCCGTAACCGTAACGGTATAAGTACCCGCACCAATTCCTGTAATAACCGCTGTCGTCGCATTTGTATTCCATTTATAGGTAAAAGGTGCCCGACCACCACTTGTGACACTTGCCGTAGCAGAACCGTTGGTTGCAGCACAAGTAGCATTGGTACTAGTGATACCGATTGTAAAACCCGCATTTGAAGCCACAACAACCTTTGCAGTCCTGTTACAACCGCCTGCATCCATGACTGTGACGAAATAATCGCCGACGCTCAAGCCTGTTGCCGTTGTTCCAGTTTGTCCATTACTCCATTTGTAAGTAAAAGGAGGGCGACCTCCTGTTGCAGATACGGTTGCGGAACCTGTTGCACCGCCGCCACAGGCTGGCGCAATCACAGTTGTTGAGATAATGATTTGTGGCGGATTAACGACTGTTCCCGTAGCAGAGCCCGTACAACCATTCGCATCCGTCACCGTCACACTATATGTACCCGAAGGGATACCCACAATGGCTGGTGTGCTTGCACCTGTATTCCATCTAAAAGTAAAAGGAGCTGTGCCGCCTGTTGTCAATGCATCAATAGCTGCATCGCAATCACCAAAACACTGTAACGCACCTACGCGCAAAGTAACAGCAAAAACGCCTGGAACACTGACAAACTTAACGGCTGAACAGCCTTTAGAGTCTGTTACCGTCAAGTTGTAGCTTCCCCCAGCGAGGGTTGTTTGCGTTGCGCCTGTACGACCTCCGCCCCAATCATAGGTATAAGGACCCGTTCCGCCAGAGGCTGTCGCTGTCACAGCGCCACCAGTACAAATATTGGCGAAATTGATTGAGATACTGATGGGGGCAGGATTATTTAAAGTAACAGAAGTCGTTCCTGTGCGACCAATGGCATCAGTTGCGACGACCGAATAAGTGCCAGCACCAATACCTGACAAAATACTTCCATTAACATTGTTACTCCAGCGATAGGTATAAGGGGCAGTGCCCCCTGTAGCCGTTGCTGTTGCAGAGCCGTTCGTGTACCCACTACATGCGGGATCTACTTTTGTGATTGAAACACTGACTTGAGCAGTAAGATTATTAAGAGAATTGAAGAGAAAAAGAATGAGTGCTACACTCATTATGCTTGTTCTTTTCCATAGGAATGGACGCATCGTCTTTATGAGATGATTCATAGCGTAGGATTTTTTTTGTTTGTTGTAAAAAATTTTGTTCAAATATTATAATTTAGCACATTTATAAGTATACTTGCTTACGCAAAGATTATCTATTTTTACTTAAATTCCTATATTCTTTTTGAATATTTATCCTTAAAGCACGTTTAATATTCAATTCCATACAAATATTTATGTATATATTGTACATTGTATCTTGCCATTCTAGAAAATAAGTGTAATCATTTCTACATCCCCCCTCAGTATTTTTGTTGATTTCGTGCAAAACAATACTCAACTGTACGTTGTTTCCCTATTTTTACTCAAAAAAGTCATTCAGTTCAATCGTTTTAATATAATACACTGTTATTCAAGATTTTACACCAATATCGAATATGTATAACGGATACTATTCAGCAACTTAGTCTCTATTTCACCTTTCAAATAATTGACATGGAAAAAACAGAATCTTCTTTTTTTGAAAAATCTATTAGCCCTATTTTACAAGGAACCCTCATCTTTGCCTTTGCTCTTATTGTTATGCTTATCGCAAAAATTTTAAAATGGACAAACTTAGCAGATATTGCAGGACAGGCATTTTGGATAATTGCAGGCACCTCTATATTGCTTTTTGCCATATTTAATAGCGTTCTGAGCCTTTCAACCAAAGATATGAATCTATATTGGACACAATCAATTCCAACTTATGCTGCGTTAATGGTTATGAGTGGAGCCTTAGCGTATCTTTTCTCCGATATGACGATACATGAGGCAGGAACGTTTCGCTGGATTTTTATGGTTTTGACATTTGGCTATCTACTTTTCCTTTCAATGATGCGTTTTATGCATAAAATCGTTGATAT
>JANMJN010001316.1:0-4741 GCA_031371355.1 Saprospiraceae bacterium | reverse complement strand
TGACCAACCCCCTCAGTATAATTGAGTAAAAAGGCACAAAAACATGCACAAAAGAGCGTTGAAGCTTTTTTCATTGAATAATTAGTTTGATTAGATGAATCGTTTTTTATCGAAAGGCAGAAAGTTAGTGTTTAGATGTATTTACTCGATAGTGTTTGCGGTAATTTTTGCTGAATTGGTATTAAATGATAATTCGGAACGCCCCAAATCATCATTTGAAGCGACCCCTTCCCCATCTCATCGCACATTTGCAACAGATTTCAAATAAGAAATTATTCACCACACGAATAGAGGTAAAGTAAATATGGTTTGTCTATAAAAGAGGAGCATCTGTCTTTGAAAAACAGGTGTTTGTCCCAAACAAACAATCATTAAGTAACAAAATTATCTTAGGCATAGTCTTAGATTTAGATATTTCACTTTAATTAAACCATTAACAATCAACAATTTATAAAATATTCATTAGCCCCCCTCAGTATTTTTGCCGTTTGTCGGATTTTTTCATAGACTCATCGAACGGAAAAAGATTGAGGAACTTTTAGACGAGATTTTTCAGTATTTAACCGAAAAACCTTTACCTCTAAGAGCCTTTGCAATCAATTTTGTCGCATTAAAATCACCCGATACATTTTTTGAAAACAATTTTAAGTCATGAAAAAGCACACTTTTATTTTTTACAACATCACTCAACTGTTTAATCAAATTCTAATTTTTAAAATGAAAAAGCTAAATTCTCTATTCACTATTCTTTGTTTTATTCTTTTAACAAGTTTCCAACTTAAAGCACAACACATTACAGGTATCGTGTCAGACGCGCAAGGCAAAGCGCAGGAATTTGCCACCGTCCTACTGATGAAAGCACAAGATTCGACACTCGCCAAAGGGGCTATAACCGATTTTGACGGCAAATTTGACATTGAAGGCGTGGCGCAGGGGCGTTATTACACACAAATCAGCGTTGTGGGTTTCAAAAACTTTAGTTCAAAAGTCTTTGATTTTGATGGCAAAAGCACTTTGGAAATAGAAAAGACTGTGCTTCAAAATCTTGATAAAGAATTGCAAACCGTCACCATCACTGCTCGCAAACCAATGATTGAAGTCAAAGCCGACCGCACTGTTTTTAATGTTGAAGACAGCCCTAATGCTATCGGTTTGACCGCTTTGGAATTGTTGCGAAAAAGCCCTGGCGTACAAATAGACAAAGATGAAAACGTTCTTTTAAAGGGAAAACAGAATGTTTTAGTCTATATCAACGGCAAACCGAGCCAAATGAGTGGACGCGACTTAGCATCTTTCCTAAAAGGTATCAATTCTTCTGACATCGAAGCGATTGAAATCATCTCTAATCCAGGTGCTAAATTCGATGCGGCAGGCAACGCCGGTATTGTCAATATCCGCTTGAAAAAGAACAAAAAATTGGGTACAAATGGCAATGTATCCTTTGGTGTGGCACAAGGTTTTACACCCAAGGCAGATGCCGCATTGAGCCTTAACTACCGCGGTGCAAAATGGAATTTGTTCAGCAATTACAGCTACAATTGGGGTGAAAACCGCAATACAATGGCTCTTGATAATGTCATTGACTTGAAAAATGGGCAATACAATAATTTATGGATAAATCGGAACAATCAAAGTTGGACAAATAATGACCACAATTTTAAAGTGGGTGCAGACTACACGCTCAATTCTAAAAATACTTTTGGTTTTATGGTTAACGGCGGCATTGGTACTCCGACGAATCAGGCGAAAGGACAAACTGTTATTGGTCGAGCTACTGCGGGTACAAAGGATTTTATAAGCCGAGACTCTATCCTTTTTGCTGAAAGCAGCGGTGCTTCTGATAATAAAAACATGAATTATAACTTCAATTATCGTTTTGCGGACACCAGCGGACATGAATTGAATGTGGATGCCGATTATGCAACTTTCCGCAATGGTTCAACAAGTTATTTGCCTAATATCTATCGCAGTGGCGATGAAACAGTGCTTTTGACTCAGCGTATTTATCGGAATATGACACAGACCAATATTGACATAAAATCCTTCAAAGCGGACTATGAGCAACCCCTCAGTAAAACGAATAAAAAAGCGGGTAAATTGGGTATCGGTTTTAAAGTGTCTGATGTGACGACGAAAAACGATTTCGATTTTTATAATGTGGTCAACAGCAAAGATTATCAAGACACCAGCCGTACCAATTTTTTCAGTTACCAAGAGCAAATACAAGCGGCTTATGCCAATTATAACACGCAATTGGGCAAATTTGGACTTCAATTAGGCTTGCGTGGTGAACGCACAACTTCAAAAGGTGATTTGAAAACAAAACAGACACGGGGCTATAAAGATGTGGATACCAGCTATATCAATGCCTTTCCGTCTGCAGCTGTCAGTTATCAAATGAGTAAAAATCACGCTTTTAACTTTACGTATCGTTATTCACTTGACCGTCCGAGTTATCAGGATTTGAATCCGTTTGAAAATCGTTTAGATGAATTGACTTATGAGCGTGGCAACACGACATTACGTCCGCAATACACACAAACGGCAGAATTGGGTTATACATTCATGGGTTTTGCCAATTTAGGCGTGAATTATTCTAAAACCAAAGATTATTTTACGCAATATACCGACCAAAGCGTACAAAATGGTGTGACAACATTCTTTATTACCAAAGCAAATTTGACGAATCGTGAAAACTATGGTATCACTTTGAGTTCTCAGATGCCGATAAATAAATGGTGGAATGGTTTTGTCAATGCATGGTTCAATCACAGCAAATTGACAGCCGACTTAGGCGATGGAAAAATTGTGGATTTGAAAGCCAATGGTGGTGGATTTTATATGCAACAAGGCTTTACACTTGGCAAAGGCTGGTCTGCCGAGGCAGATGGATGGATGAATTTCGGCGGCTTATGGGGTAATTTTGTCAGCAAAACACAAGGCGTGATGAATATTGGCATGAGCAAAAAATTCTGGGACGGCGATGGTCAAGTGAAATTAACATTCAGCGATGTTTTACGCACGGCTAACTGGAAAGCCTACACAGAATTAGGTACACTCCACATGGATGCATCGGGTGCATGGGAAGGGCAACAAGTCCGCGTCAATTTCACATACCGTTTTGGCAATAAAAACGTGCAAGGTGCAAGGCAACGCAAATCAGGCTTAGAAGATGAAAAGAATCGGGTGAAATCAGGTAAAGGATAATAATCGTTTTTGGGGCAATTCCTAACATTATGAGGCTGAATCAGCACTTTTTGATACAGCCTCATTATACTAAGGGGGGTAATCGTAAAAAAAATCAAACTCTACGAAAAAAAACGTAGCAAAAATTTGCACTTACGAATAACTTCGTATAACTTTGTGTCTATATTAAAGGAGGGGGTCAAAAACGATCCTCTTTTTTAAAACTATCTCTACGAAAAATATCGTATGAGAAACGTGAAGACACTTAATAATGCTTTTCATCTTTTAATTTTATAAAACTGTAATAATGAACGGAAAAATAACACCTGTACCAACTGACTCAGAACTTGCCATCTTACAAGTTCTTTGGCAAAACGGTCCCCAGACTGTCCGTTTTGTCAACGAAACGCTGAACGCACAACAAGTAGAAAAGGAAATCGGCTACACGACAACTTTAAAATTCATGCAACTTATGCTCGACAAAGGAATTTTGACACGTGACATCATCGAACGCAGCCACATCTACTCCCCTGCTGTTCCTGAAGAACAAATGCAAGAACGACTGCTTAAAGGTTTTGTCGATGCCGCTTTTCGAGGCTCTGCTTCTTCGCTAGTACTCCGCGCCTTGGGAAATGGCTCGACAAGTCAAGCGGATTTAGAAAAGATAAAAGCCCTCATTAACGAAATCGAACAAAACAAGTAAATAATTCATTCGATTTTGCTTTTTACTTTTTGCTTTGCACCAATTTATTTTCTAAAACCTTATTTTAAATTAAATTAAACTATTGTCATGAAAAAGCCTATTCTTTTTGCCTTAACTATTCTTATTGCTTTGTCCTTTGCATTTCAAAAAAAACAAAAGGACACACACCCCTCAGTAATAACAGGCATTCAAACAGATTCCATTGATTTAGACGCTCAAATGAAAGTTTATGAAACTCAAATGCGTGAACTTGAAAAACAAATGAAACCCTTTGAGCTTCAAATGAAAGAAAAAGAGAAACAAATGAAGCCGCTTGAAAAGTTGATGAAAGACAAAGAAAGAGAAATGAAAAACGGCGGCGATACTCGCAAAATCAGCGATGAAATGCGTAAGATTGGCGACGATATGGGCAAAATTGGCAACCAAATGGGTGAAATTGGCAACCAAATGAGCAGTATCGGCATTGAAATGAGTAAAATTGGCGATAAAATGAGCGTCATTGGTCAAGAAATGCAAAAACGCCACAAAAAAGTATTCTCTTGGTTTTTCAATGAATTGTCAAAAGATGGCTTAATGTCAAAAGGCGAAAAATGCTCTATTTTTATGGAAAACAGCGTTTTAGTTGTCAATGGCAAGACTCTCGATGCCACACAATTTGATAAGTATAAAAAAGGAATTGAAGCAAAATTGGGCAAAACATTGAGCAGCGATTTTTCTTTTTTCTTCAAAGGAACAGTTGAAAAACTAACTGAAGAAAGTTTTGAAACCGATGGCAACATGAATATTCATTTCTAATTGTATGATTTATTTGACCACAGATGACACGGATTTGACTGGTTTACGCTGATTTTT
>JANMJN010001312.1:0-1586 GCA_031371355.1 Saprospiraceae bacterium | reverse complement strand
TTAATGTCGCGCTTTGAGGCGAGACAACCAAAATCGGCGGCGAAGGTATAAAGATTTGGATTGAATCGCCTTTGTTTAAGCATAAATATAATTTATGCTAATTTTTTTTCCATGGAACTTTTTAGAACGATATCTTTGTTACAATAGCTCTGTACGAAGAAAGTAACAACTTAAGGAAAACGGCAAAATCGAGGTTTCAAACGATGCCATGCCACAAACTGATTTTTAACTCATTTCTAAACGACGCTCAGATGAACCAAGCCATTATCAAAAACATTGGGATTATGCGACAATTGATAGAGATTGGTGATATGGAAACCCTTTCTACACTTACCCAAAATACGCAAAAAGCAGATACAACAGGTACTTTTAGGTATTTGTGGCAGGCGATTGAAAACAATCGGCTTGATGATGCTTTGATTATCATCGCAGATACAGAACGTCAATCGCGTACCGTTTCGACGCATTACGACCCTATTGTGTCTGCGCTGAAAGTTGAATTGCATTTTCAAGAAAATGAATTGACCTTGCTGATTGCTGACCGCGATGATATGGCAAAAAAAATTGATCACTTTCAAACCAAGTATCACTACTACGTGAATCCTTATTTAGAAAGAATGTTGTATCTGCGCAAGGAAAAACTGGCTATTCAGGCACGTATGGATATGCGTTTGAAAGCACAATCGGAAGAAGCGGAAGCAGAATACAAGGCGTTTTATGAGGCGTTTACTTCTCCTATCAAAGGTGTTATGTACACCTTGAATGAAAAGGATTTGAGGGAGATAAAAATGCTTTATCGTCGTGCCTCGATGATTTGTCATCCTGACCGTGTTGCTGACAACGATAAGGAAAGAGCGCAAGAGATGTTTGCCGAATTGCATGAGGCATACCAAACCAACGACCTCAAAAAAGTGCGTCTTATCGCTGAATTGCTTGAAAAAACTGGTAAATTTGAGCCCAACAGCCATCGTTTAGAAACGTCCGAAGCACTGAAAGCCCGTATCAATTGGGCGATGCTTGAAAAAGAGTCCGTAGAAGATGACAAACAAACTTTGATGTCATCAAGTGCTTATCGGATGGTTGAACAAGTCGGGGAAGATTGGGATAGCTATTTCATGTTGGCTATTGAAAATATCAAAAACCAAATTTCTGACTTAGAAAAATGGCATTTATTGCACTCAAATAAAAATTAATCGGATATGAATAACGCTGTCATTCGTGTTGACTCACAAGCCCTCTCTACTTTTAGTAAAATATTGGATTTAGCGAATAAAGCCCAAGAGGAACAAGCTTTCCATGAAGCCGAGTGGTTCGACACGCTCGAAAAACGCGTGCAATGGTGGCTTGACCTTGAACCACAATGGCAAAACGCCTTTTGTGACGCTGTGTTCAAGCGCAAAAAGGTGAAAAACGGTCAGAATTATATGCCTACGGACATCGAGTTGTCCTATTTGTTGTTTGATTTAAATACTTTATGCGTTTGTGGTGCGGGTTTATTCAAGTATAGAAACAACAATCCTGACATTTCTTTTCAGCTTACAAACTTATCTGGAGTTGCCAATCTGACAAATTTGACTCGTTTGGAA
>JANMJN010001306.1:0-3399 GCA_031371355.1 Saprospiraceae bacterium | reverse complement strand
GCGTGGGCTTCTTTGTCGTCGGGTGGGTACTTCTTTGTCGTCGGGCGGGTGCTTCTTTGCCGTCTGCGTGGGCTTCTTTGCCGTCGGGTAGGTGCTTCTTTGCCGTCGGGTAGGTGCTTCTTTGCCGTCGGGTGGGTACTTCTTTGCCGTCCGCGGGTACTTCTTTGCTGTCGGGTGGGCGCTTCTTTGTCGTCTGCGTGGGCTTCTTTTCCGTCGGCATGGGCTTCTTTGCTGTCAAGTGGGTGCTTTATTTCCAAAATAGAAGCATTGAGCTTGTCTCTTTTCTTTTAAACATCAAACCGCTTTGCCAAATCGCCGCTTCCGATTCATCAACTCCACCCCTTTTTCAATACCATACGGCGACAACGGGAACATCTCATAAATTCGTTGCAGCATATTGACCGACATCGAACTCCCCCAATACTTCACATCCATCGGATTGAGCCAAATAATACGTTCAAAACGGTCTTTGAGGGCTTGCCAATTCTTGAGATTGTCTGATTATGCAGTAGCATACTCTGTATAACTGCGTATTTCAGGAGCATGGAAAGCTAAAACAATATCTTTTTTAGGTACACCTTTTGCCTCGATATCCTCAATGATATTATAATCAGACATATTTCTCTGAATCCATATCTTGCCATCAATAATATCAAAATGGAATATAACAGAAAAAATTTGCTTTGAATCTCGCCATCCCGCATATAAAACCTGATAATGGTCGTTTTCAGTATCCATTATCAGTTTTATCTGTGCATCATCAGGTTTATATTTTAAAGTTCTATCGCCGACTGAATATTCTTCTAAAACTTCGCGTAGAATTTTTCGATATTTCAATAATTTTTCCATTCTATTATTTCATTTTTAATAACATTGAAAATAATCAGTTTTGCTGCTTCTTCTCTTAGCCTTTTCTGAATAAAACGCCCATTAAACAAGGGATGTTCACAAGCATGAGTCGGCAAAGCTAAATATACAACTCTATCTTTTTCAAAATCTTCCAAAGCACTTCGATAATCTAAATATTGACCCATCGCTTCATGAAAGTTATTCATGAAAGATTTGCTTAGAAAACTCTTCACTTCTACGGCAATCTTTTCGCCACTTTTTTCTGCACCAATTATCATTTCAGCCGCAAGGTCAACCTCTAAATAACTACTGTCAATAGGAATACGTAACGGGTCGTTTGTAATGTTCCACCCCTCTTTCAAAAGTGCTTCTTTAACATTATTGTGGAATAAGTCTCTTGCCATAAATGTTTTTTTTACAAAATTAAAGCAAATTGTCCGATTTACAAAAATAGTTTAATTTACAAAAAATTTAATCTGCTCATGTTTTTTGTCCAAATATAATTTGGTGTTACGTAAATCGCCGCTTCCGATTCATCAACTCCACCCCTTTTTCAATGCCAAAGGGCGACAAAGGAAACATATCGTAAATCTGTTGCAGCATATGAACGGACATCGAACTCCCCCAATACTTCACATCCATCGGATTGAGCCAAATGATGCGTTCAAAACGGTCTTTGAGGGCTTGCCAATTTTTTAAACTGTCTTTGGTCAGTTCATAAGGACCCATATCTGCATCGCCGATGATAAAAACAGCGTAGTTTTTATCCATTTCAAGGAGTTTTTCAAGTGGTTCAAACTCTTTTTGTGAACGATATTCATCTCGATACGCTCCGCCGTAAATGGTATTGTGGAAATAATACGTCTTCAAATCATGAGCAAATCGTCGTTTCATCTTTGAAATCAGCTTTGTTACAGAGGGGATATAAGGCGACATAGACCAACCGCCGTTGTCAATCAACAACAAAACTTGCATTTTTTGGTCAATCTTATCGCGTTCAATCGGTAAAAAGATAGCACCTTGTTTGACCCCCTCAGTAATCGTGGCTGGAATATCTAAAAAACGCTCAACGGACTCCTCTTCAATGCCTTTTAGGAAAGCCAACGCCACATCTATATTATTGTCTTGCAAAATAACATGGGTATTTATAGGAAAAAAGTTCTTATCACCCATCACAGCCCTTGCCATTTTGCCACCACCTTGCCCGCCGACTCTGATACCACCTTTTGCCGCACCACCACTGCCATAAGGCGATGCACCACCTGTACCAATCCAATGTGTACCGCCCGCATGTCGCCGCTTTTGTTGCTCTGCGACTTGTTTCATACGCTCTAAAAGTTCTTCGAGAGACATATTGCTGTAGTCGGCGGCTCGTTTGACAACATCAATGGGGTCGTCGTCGGGGTTGTTGTCATCAGCTCGGTTTGGGTCGTCATTTTGTAGAATATCCTCCCCCCTCAGTATATTTTGAATATCGTAGGTTGTCAAATGCACTTCGTTTAGAAACTGCTCAACCAACTCCTTGATGTCCGGCATTTCGGCATTTTGAATGTCTTGGTTTTTCAACCACTCCTTAAAAGTTTCGCTGCGTTGAATGGCAGCATCTAAACTTTCGCCTTTTTTAATGTCAATATCTAAAAAATACTGATAAAAAGCGGTTGTAAAGGGTCCAATATCCTTGGGTGAATTGGTGACGAGACCTTTTAAAACCACATATACGTCTCCGAGAGTATGGATAAGACCCTTTTCCATACTCTTTTTGAGCAACAACAAAGTCCGCACATCGCCTGACAGCTTGTTGTCTTTCAGATATTGTGGTAGGCTGTTAAACATTGTAGCGTTGTTTGATTTTCTTCATGTCGTTTTGCGATTTTATCAAAACGCCCATCGCTTCTTTCTTATCAATTTTTTTCAAAGCCTCGTCAACAGGGAAATTGTGTAGGTATTTGAGCCAATGTAAAATCTCTCGCGTGGCAGGTGCACGGTCTAAACCGATATTGCGCAATTGATAGAACAAACTGATGCTTTTTTCAAGCAAAACACCTTCAATAAGGGGAAAATGCTTTTTGACAATCGCTTCCATCATCGTCGGATCGGGGAAGTTGATGTAGTGATAAATGCAGCGACCTTTGAAAGCCGTCGGCAATTCCTGTTCACGATTACTTGTGATAACAATAGCAGGCATATTTTCTTCACTGACCTCAATCGTTTTGCCTGATTCAGGCAAAATAAACTGCCGATGGCTCAAGGCAAAGAGCAAATCGTTGGGGAATTCACGCGGCGCTTTGTCAATTTCATCAATCAAAAGGACAGAATGAGGCGTACTGAAGGCTTTAGCGGCGGGTCCCATAAGGACATAATCGTCTAAATTTTCAGTTGTACGACCACCACTACTGAGGGGGTCTAAACCGCGCTCCGTCCGTTGTGCATTGAGGACTTCGACTTGCGAATCACGTAAATATTTGTCGTGGTCGAACTTCGCGACAAATTGCTCAACATTGCTTTTTGACCCAACGGGATAAGTAAAAAGGTCTAAATGCTGCTCTTTGG
>JANMJN010001250.1:0-6933 GCA_031371355.1 Saprospiraceae bacterium | reverse complement strand
ATAATTAATAGCCCCAATGACAACTGAACCATTGACTTTGTTAACCCCCATACGTATATTCGAGGAGTTATAAATATCAATCGGATTCAATGTATCTGTAAAACGAATAGGCGAAATCGAACCCACAGCACCTATGGCTTTGAAACACAATTGGAACAAACCGACATTATCACCTCTCGTGACCCCAGAGTTGTTAAACCATGTAAAAACAAGGACACCTGGTTCAGGTATATTATAGTCAACACCTTGCGTAGAACCCAAACCCGGTAAATTAATGCCCCTAATGCCTATAAACTGAACAATTGAAGGGTTAAATTGAAAATTACCTTCCATCGAGACGATATTCGTAAAATTCTTGGCACTAACAGTAACACAAGCCGTATCGCCTTGACCGACCATTTCATTGGATAGCTGAATGGTCATCGCATTGCCAATGCGAACCAAACCACATGCTTTATTGACCCCTAACTTAACGTTAGAGGCGTTATAAATATCAATCGGATTTAAACTATCCGTCATGCAAACGGTGGAGGATGTGCCATTTGCCCCAATAGCTTTGAAACACATTTCGAACATAGTCGCATCATCTGCTTTCGTAACACTACCCGCATTGACATTCCAAGAGAAAACGATTAGCCCAGGTGACGGAATGCTGTAATTGACATTTGGCACATTACTCATATTAGGGAGCGTAATGTTTTTTAAGCCAATAAATTGTAATATAGCCGGATTGTATTGATAATTGCACTCCCAAGAAACAATATTTGTAAAGCCTTTTGCGGATATTCTAACACATGCCGTGTCGTTTTGATTGACCGATTCATTCGATATTTGAATGGTCACTACTGGAAAATTAGCCGTCGCTATACCATCGCAAGCTTTACCATCTCTTGCGGTAATGATATAAGCCCCATTGGCAGGAACGGTGAAATTCACTGTCGAACCATTTCTGGCAGGTCCACTCGTTACAGTACCCACATTTACTGAGGGGTTACTTTGCAACGCAATTGTAAAAGTATAAGTCGAAACGCCATCATATTCAGGCAAACCACCGTTGATGGTGAAGCTGCCACCATTTGATACTAAGTTTAGATTGCTGATTTTTACCGCATTCAAGTAAACAACGGAAAAGGTATCAATAGGAACACCATTTGTTACATTGACATTAACGCAGGACGTATCGCTTTCAAAATCGGCGACACCATTTGTTCCTTGTCCAAAGAAATTATATACTGTTATGGGTGCAAAATAGAATTTAATAGGCTTCCCCGTATTAAAGCCCGTCTGCAAGGCACCATTGTTGAAAAACGTATCTCGACCCGCTGTATTCCCTCTTGCAATGTAAGGACTGCCATTGAAGCCATTGTATAATAAGCGTGTCAAGCAAGCGTCGAGTTTTACGTCACTCCACCTTTGACCAGTAACCGATGGCATACAGTTATAAAAAAGATAACCAATTCCCGGCGTTGTTGCCGCCACTGGGTCTTCCGAAAGATCTGAACCAGAGCCATTGACATAAAGTGTATCGCCAAGGCATAAATAGTGCTTTTCATTACTTTTAGCACCAAAACCAAGCGTTCTGGTTGTTACACCCGCATTAGCTGCGCCACTGCAAGCTAATGGGGAACGCGGCTGAATGGACAGGCGCACTGGTGCAATAGGTTCAGGGATTTGAGCCATCAATGTTGTGGCTATCGCCAAAAAAGTAAAAATCGGTAAAAAACGTTTCAGCATTATGCAGTTGTTTAATCTTATCATTGCAAAAAGGCGGGCAAAAATAGAAAAAAAGGTTAGATGAAATTCCGTTCAGACATCTCAATCTCTCCATTTGGATTTTCATTTATTTCTTATGAAAAGGCTTTTTTTCGTATCACTCATTTTTCCTAAACCTACGCCATCTATTTTTCTATTAAAAACAAGTAAAAATCGCACCAATTTAACGTGATGCTTAAGGCTTTATTGCCTTTTTTAACAACCTTAATCCCTAAGACTTTTGACTATTTCGAGCCTTTAATTACAGCGTTTTTTTTATTTATTGCCAAATATCTACAGAATAAAGAAGCCTTGACACATTTTTTTCTCTGATTTCAAAAAATGCTTTTAATTTTGAAGTTCAATTAGTATTATGAAATCACTATAAAATCAATTTAAGATGAAAAAATTCTTTCCGAATATGGAAACCGCCATCATTTTTGTCTTCCTAATTTGCATTGGCTTATGGGGCATGTCGCGCTGTAAAAAGAAAAAAGAAGAAGCCGCTATCAGCACCGCAACAGAAGGTAATATCAGTCCTTTGGATACTTTGATCTCGCCTGCAGCAGCACGCGCACGTACACCTATTCCGACACAACCCACAACGGCAAATACTGCAAATATTACGACAACTCAAACACCACTAACCCCTCAGTATCAACAGTCGCCCGTGCCACTTCCGACAACACCTAATAATACACCGACACCAACGGTACAAACCAACGTGCCGCAGCCATACAGTGTCGTTACTAGTTCGCCAGCGACCGCAAAGCCAACAACAACAGTCGTCACTTCAAAAGGTGTCCCTCAACCTACGACTACTCCACCGAGCAATACGATGCTTTATGTACTCATAAATGGGTTAAATATTCGCTCAAAACCAGATTTAAAGTCAAAATCCAAAGGAAAACTAAAACTAAACGACCAAGTTTATTTCCTTGATGAAGTCACCGAAGAAACCCAAACAGTCCGCTTGGCGAATGGTACATCAGTCACAAAGCCTTGGTTCAAAGTACAAACCAAACGAGGCACTGTGGGTTGGGTACATGGCTCAGGCGTTGATTTTTATAAACGCAAACCAACTGACGGTTTTTAGTCTTTTATCTAATTGAATGAAATATTTTACATAAATCATTGATTTTTAATTCTTTAAACTTGCGTCAAGTTAAAACTTGATGCAAGTTTTTTCACTTTTTCACTTTTCACTTCTACATGACTTTTCGTTGGAAAATCGCACAAGCCGCTGAAATTCGTTGGTGGCAACGCTACCTTAAAAACAAACCCACAACGGATTATACGGTCTGGAAAACCGATTATTGGCAAAAACTACTCGCGGAAATAGGGCTTTCTGCGCTAAATACCGAGGGGGGGCATATTCCCCATTCAACCGTTGTAAACCGAATCCCGAATCCTGAATCCCGAATTCTCGATGCAGGTTGTGGTCCTGCAGGTATTTTTATGATTTTTAAAAATCAAATAGTAGATGCCCTTGACCCTTTGCTCGATGAGTACGAAGCAACCTTACCACATTTCAAAAAATCGCTCTACCCAAACGTCCAGTTTTACAGCCAACCGCTTGAAAGTTTCAAAAAACAAAATACTTACGATGCTATTTTTTGCCTTAATGCCATCAATCACGTGGCAGACCTCTCTCGTTGTTTTGATATTTTAGTCGCTTCCGCTAAAAAAGGGGGCAAACTCATCGTCTCTATAGATGCCCATAATTTCCCAATGCTCAAGCACATTTTCCAAGCCTTGCCAGGCGATATATTACATCCGCACCAATACGATTTAGCAGAATACCAATCTATGTTGACCGAGCGAGGTTGTACGATTGATAACGTCATTCTGAAAAAACATGAATTCATCTTCAACTATTATGTGCTGGTAGCGACTAAAAACTAAAAAGAAGGCGATAAAACAACACGGTTTTGACACAAATGCCGTTTCTTTGCACCGTTTTTTGAAAATGCTTCTTTTTATGAATATTTTACTACTCGGTTCTGGTGGTCGGGAACATGCACTCGCTTGGAAAATGCGGCAAAGTCCGCTTTGTGAGCAGCTTTTTATTGCACCCGGCAACGCAGGGACTTCGCAAGAGGGCGAAAACGTGGCTTTGCAAACGACTGATTTTCAAGCCATTAAGTCTTTTGTGTTGCAAAAAAGTATAAGCCTTGTCGTCGTAGGACCTGAAGAACCTTTGGTACGTGGCGTCACTGATTTTTTTAGAAAAGATGCCACATTAAACCATGTTATCGTTATCGGACCAGCAGCTTATGGCGCGCAACTCGAAGGGTCAAAAGCGTTTGCCAAAAAATTTATGGCGCGCCACGACATTCCAACTGCTCGATATGCTGAAATCATAGAACATACTGAGGGGGTTGTTTTTTTAAAAACGTTGAACCCACCTTATGTTTTGAAAGCCGATGGATTAGCCGCTGGCAAAGGCGTATTGATTATCAATGACTTAGATGAAGCGATAGCTGCTTTAAAAATAATGCTCGACGGTCAGTTTGGTGAAGCCAGCCGAAAAGTTGTCATTGAAGAGTTTTTAGACGGTATCGAATTTTCTGTTTTTGCTTTGACCGACGGAAAAGATTATGTGATTTTGCCCGAAGCCAAAGACTATAAACGCATCGGCGAAGGCGATACTGGTTTGAACACTGGTGGCATGGGTGCCGTGAGTCCTGTTCCTTTTGTCAATGACATTTTATGGTCAAAAGTAGAAGAGAGCATCATCAAACCGACGATTAATGGCTTGCATACTGAGGGGATAGATTACGTAGGTTTTGTCTTTTTCGGTTTGATAAAAGTTGGAGACGAACCGATGGTTATTGAATACAATTGTCGGATGGGCGACCCTGAAACAGAGGTGGTTATTCCAAGATTGAAAAATGATTTAGTAGATTTGTTCCAAAAAGCAAGCGAAGGCAAACTGTCTGAAGTGCAAATCCAACAAGATGAACGAACGACTACAACCATTGTTTTGACCGCAGGGGGCTATCCAAATGACTATAAAAAGGGCGATTTAATTAAAAATACTGAGGGGGGAAATAATGCACTTATTTTCCATGCAGGCACAAAAAACACAGGAAATCAAGTTGTTACAAACGGTGGGCGCGTCATGGCAATCACTGCATTTGGTGACGATATACCCTCTGCGCTGTCTATATCTAACGAATATGCACGGCTGGTTGATTTTGAAGGTAAATATTTCCGCAAAGACATAGGGCTTGACTTAATGAGTGATAAATAAAATATAGCTCTGAAAGAGCGTAATTCGTTAGCAATGGGTAACACCCATTGAATTTTACGAATAACCAATACCTAATTTCCGAATAACCAATAACAAGTAACCAATCACCAACCATGGAATTTAAAAGTATCGCCGTCTATTGCGGCTCGATGAAAGGGAATAATCCGAAATATGCTGAAAAGGCAGCAGAACTCGGCGAATTGATGGCAAAACAAAACATCCGCCTTGTTTATGGGGGTGGCAATGTCGGCTTGATGGGTGTTATAGGCAGTTCCGTTTTAGAACATGGCGGACATGTGATTGGCGTTGCGCCTCATTTCTTAGGGAAAAGGGAGGTGTTGCACCATAAATTGAACGAAATGCACATGGTTGATACCATGTTTGAACGTCGCAATTTGATGATTGACCTGTCTGATGCGTTTATTGCAATGCCTGGTGGTTATGGGACTTTAGATGAAATTGGCGAAGTTTTGATGCTCACTATTTTGGGCAAACGTAAATTTCCTTGTGGTTTTCTGAATGTAGCAGGCTATTATGACCCTATGATTGAGATGCTCGATAAGATGATGAATGAAGGTTTTTTGCAATCTGCTTATCGTTTAAATGCTGTTTTTGCAGACGAACCTGCGGATTTATTGGCTTTAATGAAAAATTTTGCCCCCCCTCAGTATGATAAGTTTGAAACGGGGGATATTCATAAATAAGTATTGACAATCAAATAGTTAGAAATGGAATTGCCCGATTTCTTAAACCCTTATGAAGCAGATATTGAAAATGCAAAAATCCAAAGTCTTCAAATAACAAGCACACCTTGTCGTTTAGAAGACCTGAAATGGACGCAAAGCAGTTTTTTGGGTAGAACTTATTTGCCTCAAAATGAAGCATATCCAAAGGATAAAAAGGGACAGCCGATGTTGATGTGGGCACAAATTAATTTTGCAGAAATGCCTCCATTACCTGATTTTCCTAAAAAAGGTATTTTACAATTCTTTTTGTCGCCAATTGAATGGACAGAGATGGAAGATTATAAAATTATCTTTTGGGAAGACCCCTCAGTAGAAACAGCCTTGACAACAGATTTTTCTTTTTTGACGGATGATTTGTTTGATGAATGTCCTATATTTTGCCCACATGTGCTTTGTTTTGACCTCGTAGATAGTTACGGAAGCCCAACAGATGTACGAACGCAAAACATCATTCCGTTAATCGGTTCAGAGGAAATAACAGACGAACAAGAAGATATACTTTACAAATTGTTTGACGGAACGGGACATAAATTGAGTGGTTATGCCTATTTTACGCAAGATGACCCTCGATATAAAGAAGCCAAGAAAGACGATGTTTTATTGTTGCAAATAGATTCTGATAAAAAAATCACGTTTGGCGATTCAGGTGTCGCCCACTTTTTTATACCAAAAGATGCTTTGTTAAAAAAAGATTTTTCAAAAGCATGGTTTGATTGGGATTGTTATTAGTAACGCCAAGCAGCATTTGGCGATTATATAAAGTACTCCAACAGTAAGTTGGTGTTACATTTCATTTTTTTTTAAAAATATCATTCAATAATGAAAAGTTCAAAGCGACCGTCGAAAGACAGCCCGCGTCCGAAGCGGACAGAAAAACCCAAAAGAAACGAGCGCCCAACGCGTTCGGATAAACCTAAGAGTGACTCACGTCCAAAGCGTTCTGACGCACCGCGCGATAGCGACCGTCCAAAACGGACATTTAATTCTGACGACCGTCCGAAACGTTTTGATGGCCCACGTGACAACGACCGTCCAAAACGGACTTTCAATTCTGACGACCGTCCAAAACGCGATTTCAACTCAAATGACCGTCCAAAACGGACTTTCAATTCTGACGACCGTCCAAAACGCAATTTCAACTCGGATGACCGTCCAAAACGGACTTTCAATTCTGATGAC
>JANMJN010001226.1:0-2415 GCA_031371355.1 Saprospiraceae bacterium | reverse complement strand
GTAATTAATGAGTGCCGACGTGTCTGCTCAATTACCCCTTGACGGGCATCAATCAATACAATCGCTAAGTCTGCATTCGATGCACCCGTCACCATATTGCGGGTATATTGCACATGACCAGGTGCATCGGCAATGATGAATTTGCGTTTTTTTGTCGTAAAATATTTATACGCCACGTCAATCGTAATGCCTTGTTCACGCTCAGCACGCAGACCGTCTGTCAACAACGACAAGTCAATCGTCCCGTTTGCTTTGTTCTTCGTTTGACGCTCAATAGCATTCAAAATATCAAGAGAAACGGCTTGGCTATCAAAAAGTAGCCTTCCAATTAAAGTTGATTTACCATCATCAACACTGCCACAAGTAATAAATCTTAATATATCCATTTTATAAATTGCTGATTGATAAATAATTAGAAATAACCGTTTTTCTTTCTATCCTCCATACCTGCTTCTGAAATTCTATCGTCCAACCGAGTTGCACCACGTTCCGACACTTTCGCAGCAATAATATCTATGATAATATCATCAAGCGTACCAGCATCACTTTCAACGGCTGCCGTACAAGTTGAGTCTCCAACAGTGCGGAAACGGACATTACGAACCACAATTTCGTCTTGATGGTCTAAACTAATATGCTCCGTAACGGCAAGCAATTGCCCCCCCTCAGTAACCACACAAGTGCGCTCATGTGCAAAATAAATCGAAGGCAATTCAATCTTTTCCCTTTTGATATAATTCCAAATATCCAGTTCAGTCCAGTTAGATATCGGGAAACAACGCATGTTTTCACCTTTTTGCAACTTACCATTATATATTGACCACAATTCAGGGCGTTGTTTTTTCGGATCCCATTGACCAAACTCGTCACGGTGGCTAAAAATACGCTCTTTAGCACGGGCTTTTTCTTCGTCACGACGAGCGCCACCGATACAGGCATCGAATTCAAATTCCTCAATCACATCGAGTAAAGCGTAAGTTTGCAAGGCATTTCTGCTTGGAAATTTACCTTTTGCATCTTGCAAGCGGTGTTTTTTAATCGAATCCGACACTTGACGAACGATAAGTTTTTCGCCAAACTCAAAAGCCAATTTGTCGCGAAAATCGAGAACTTCTTGGAAATTATGCCCTGTATCAATATGCACCAACGGAAAAGGAAATTTGCCCGGACGGAAGGCTTTCAGAGCCAAATGTGCCAACACAATCGAGTCTTTGCCACCCGAAAACAACAAAGCCGGACGCTCAAACTGTCCCGCCACTTCGCGCAAAATATGGATAGACTCCGACTCCAATTGGTCAAGATAGTCCCAACGGGTATGGGGCTTTGAGGGCTTTGTTATAAGATTCACAACAGGTGGTTCAGGCATAAGAAGTGTTGACATAAAATAAATTTTTGTTTGATAATTAATTGATTTTTAATTACTGGCGTTTTCTTCGAGTTGCATACTTTCTGTTAATTCATTTGTGGTAATATGCAAGCCACATTCTTTTTTTGTGGCATCTTCCCACCACCAACGTCCTGCTCGAAAGTCCTCGCCCGGCGCAATCGCTCGTGTACAAGGGGCGCACCCAATGGATACAAAACCTTTATCATGGAGTGGATTGTATGGGATACCGTTTGTAGCCACATAAGAACGAACTTCATCATAAGTCCAATCAAAAATCGGATGAAACTTAATGAGTTCATGCGCTTCATCCCATTCGAGATTGGTCATATCTTGACGGTTCGGCGATTGCTCGGCACGTATGCCTGTAATCCAAATTTGTTGCCCTTTCAACGCTCTGTTAAGTGGCTCAACTTTACGGATATAGCAACATTCTTTGCGATTTTCGACGGAATCGTAAAAACTGTTCGGTCCTTTTTGGCGAACAAGTTTTTCGACCCCCTCAGTATTGGGATAAAAAACATCAATGGTCTGCCCGTATTTCAACAAAGTCTTATTCCAAGTCGAATAAGTTTCTTGAAAATTACGACCCGTATCGAGTGTAAAAATGCGAATTGGTAGTTTATTGGAAAAAATAAAGTGCGTAATCGCTTGATCTTCAATACCAAAACTGGTAGAAAAAGAGACTTGATTCGGATAAGCGGCTGCAAGAAACCTCAGTTGTTCCGTTATGCTTTTTCCTGCTAAGGTTTCAGCGATTTCATTCAAAATAGTCATTGACAATATCGTTTTACTCGTACTTTCAAAAAGTTGTCCAATTTCAGTAAAAAAAGTTAATTCTACAAATTTTATAGAATTAATAGCACAAAGATAAAGACGCTTTGCTCACATTATCAAGCATTTCAAAGAAAAAATTTTTATACCACCTTATGTTTCGTAAATTTTAATTATTCGAAATTAAATATAGTTATTTTAAAATTTTAAAAATAATATTTGCAAATAATAGAATACCAATTTATAGTCAAAGATTA